>NZ_BCAZ01000002.1:0-258416 GCF_001320205.1 Pseudomonas sp. NBRC 111123 | reverse complement strand
CTTCACCTTCTCTATATTAAGCGTCAAAGCACGCCTGCGATACGTAACCGCCCTACAGCATCAGCATCCATTCCCAGCACATCACCCAGTACCGCTTCGGTATGCTCGCCCAACAACGGCGGCGCACGCCGGTACTCCACAGGCGTTTCGGACAGCCGGATCGGGCTGGCCACCTGCGGCACAGCCCCAGCCAGCCCATGGGGCATGGTTACCGCCAGCCCACGAGCCACCACCTGTGGATCACAAAACATTTGCGCCAGGTCGTTGATTGGCCCGCACGGCACCCCAGCAGCCTCCAGCTGACTCACCCATTCGGCAGTCGTCTTGAATACCGTCGCCTGGCGAATCAGCGGAATCAGCTCGGCTCGGTTCGCCACCCGCTGCTTATTCGTAGCGAAACGCGGATCATCCGCCCACTGCGGCTGCCCGGCCACCTCGGCAAACTTGCGGAACTGGCCATCGTTACCCACGGTAAGGATGAAATCACCATCCGCTGTCGGGAAGTCCTGGTAAGGCACGATATTAGGGTGGGCATTGCCCAGCCGCCGCGGCGGGTTGCCGGTGGTCAGGTAGTTCATCGCCTGATTGGCCAGGCAAGCCACCTGCACGTCAAGCAGCGCCATATCGATGTGCTGACCTACGCCATGCTGATCGCGGTAGGCGAGGGCGGCCAGAATTGCCACTGTCGAATACAGCCCGGTCAGAATATCGGTCAGAGCAACACCCACCTTCACCGGCCCGGCACCTTCTTCTCCATCCGGGCGACCGGTCAGGCTCATCAGCC
Source organism: Pseudomonas sp. NBRC 111123 (assembly GCF_001320205.1). NCBI lineage: Bacteria > Pseudomonadati > Pseudomonadota > Gammaproteobacteria > Pseudomonadales > Pseudomonadaceae > Pseudomonas > Pseudomonas sp. NBRC 111123. Next base: position 257,632 of record NZ_BCAZ01000002.1, on the reverse strand, counting down.
CACCCAGGCCCTGGATCATGAAGTCATACCCCGCGCGCTTGGCATACGGCCCGGTCTGGCCGAAGCCAGTGATCGAGCAATAGATAAGCTTGGGGTTGATCGCCTTCAGGCTCGGGTAATCCAGCCCATAAGCTGCCAGCCCACCGACCTTGAAGTTTTCGATGACAATATCCGACTTGGCCGCCAGCTCGCGCACCAGGCGCTGGCCTTCCGGCTGAGTGAAGTCGATGGTCACCGAGCGCTTGTTTCGGTTTGCCGACAGGTAATAGGCAGCCTCGCTGGTATTCTCGCCCTCGGCATCCCTGAGGAAGGGCGGGCCCCAGGAGCGGGTATCGTCGCCACTACCAGGGCGCTCGACCTTGATCACGTCGGCACCGAGATCCGCCAGGATCTGGCCAGACCAAGGCCCCGCCAACACACGGGAGAGGTCCAGTACCCGCAGATGAGATAGCGCGCCCATGGACTGGCTCCTTATCAGTAGAAAGCCTGGATGCCGGTTTGTGCGCGCCCGAGGATCAGCGCATGCACATCATGGGTACCTTCATAGGTGTTGACCACCTCAAGGTTGACCAGATGGCGCGCCACACCAAACTCGTCTGAGATGCCGTTGCCACCGAGCATGTCGCGGGCCATGCGGGCAATATCCAGGGCCTTGCCGCAGGAGTTGCGTTTCATGATCGAGGTGATTTCCACCGCTGCGGTGCCCTCGTCCTTCATGCGCCCCAGGCGCAGGCAACCTTGCAGGGCCAGGGTAATTTCGGTCTGCATGTCGGCCAGCTTCTTCTGGATCAGCTGGTTGGCAGCCAGCGGGCGACCGAACTGCTGACGGTCCAGGGTGTACTGGCGAGCGGTGTGCCAGCAGGCCTCGGCAGCACCCAGCGCCCCCCAGGAAATGCCATAACGCGCCGAGTTCAGGCAGGTAAACGGACCTTTGAGGCCACGCACATCCGGGAAGATGTTCTCTTCAGGAACGAACACGTTGTCCATGACGATTTCACCGGTGATGGACGCACGCAGGCCGACCTTGCCGTGGATCGCCGGAGCGCTGAGGCCTTCCCAGCCCTTTTCCAGGACGAAGCCGCGGATATCACCAGCATCATCCTTGGCCCAGACCACGAACACATCGGCGATCGGGCTGTTGGTAATCCACATCTTGCTGCCACTCAGGCGATAGCCGCCATCGACCTTCCTGGCACGGGTGATCATCGAGCCTGGGTCGGAGCCGTGGTTAGGCTCGGTCAGGCCAAAGCAGCCAATCCACTCGCCAGAGGCCAGTTTGGGCAGATACTTCTGTTTTTGCGCCTCGGTACCGAATTCGTTGATCGGCACCATCACCAGCGAAGACTGCACGCTCATCATCGAACGGTAGCCAGAGTCGATACGCTCCACTTCGCGGGCAATCAAGCCGTAGCACACGTAGTTCAGGCCGCTGCCACCGTATTGCTCGGGAATGGTCGCACCGAGCAGGCCGACTTCACCCATCTCGCGGAAGATCGCCGGGTCGGTCTGTTCGTGACGGAAGGCTTCCAGCACGCGCGGGGCCAGCTTGTCCTGGGCGAACTGATAAGCGCTGTCACGCACCATGCGCTCTTCTTCAGTGAGCTGCTGATCCAGCAGCAGCGGGTCGATCCAGTTGAAGCTTGCTTTACCGGCCATGGGCGAAATCCTCGAAATAGGGGAGCAGTTTCTTGTGCCTTTGATCCTAGGCCTGATCCGGGATCACGACAAACGAGGATTGCGCACGTATCAGTGATATTTTGTCACTCCGAGATACTCGAAACCGCCATATTCATGGCCACATGAGTGAGGTTGACGTACATGCGCCGCAAGATACCCAGCACCACCGCCCTGGTCTGCTTCGAAGCGGCCGCACGCCACGAAAGCTTCACCAAGGCAGCCCAGGAACTGGCCCTGACCCAAGGTGCCGTCTGTCGTCAGATCGGCGGACTGGAAGCGTTCCTCAACGTCGAATTGTTCAGGCGCTCACGCCGTGGCGTGAAATTGACCGAAGCCGGGCTCTCTTATAGCCGGCAGGTTGCCGCGCAACTGGATGCAGTTGAGCGCGACACGCTGTCGGTGATGCGCCAGCAGGGTGCCAACGTGATCGAACTGGCCGTAGTGCCCACCTTCGGCACCCAATGGCTCTTGCCCCGGCTCAAGGACTTCCAGCAACGCCACCCCGAAGTCACCGTCAACCTGACCAACCGCACCCGCCCGTTTCTGTTCGCCGACACCCCGTTCGATGCCGCCATCTATTTTGGCGATGCCGACTGGTCCGGCACCCAGTCCCATCGCCTGATGGGCGAAAACCCCATGCCAGTTTGCAGCCCAGCCTTGCTGGACGGGCAGGGCATGCTCGACGCTCAGCGCATTGCCAGCCTGCCACTGCTGCAGCAAACCACCCGGCCCTACGCCTGGCGACAGTGGTTCAATGGCCTGGGCCTGAATATCGCGGGCGACATGACAGGCCCGCGCTATGAACTATTCTCCATGCTGGCCCAGGCGGCCATGCACGAGATGGGCATCGCGCTGATCCCGCCGTTCCTGATCCAGCGCGAACTGGAGGAGGGTAGGCTGGTGGTCGCTAACAGGTACGCGCTCTCCAGCGACAAGGCCTACTATCTGATGATTCCCGAACGCAAGGTGGAGTCCGCGTCGCTCCGCGCCTTCCGTGACTGGCTTGTGAGCCAGGCACGGCTCTATACCGCCTCGCACAAAGGCGAAAGCGCTGACCTACCTTTGTAGTCAATTATTTTAAACACCTACAGATATACGTTTTTGTCGCATTAAAGAAAACTGTTCAGGTGAATCGAAAAACCTCATCGAAGCCCCTAAACACGCGGCTTTCAGAGGGTTTTACGACACTCGCAAGCCAATCCGCGAAATCATCGCAAAAAATTTCAAATTTTCCCCTAATCTGCCAATGGCCCATGGTTGACGGGCTGCAGCCTGTCGCTTGCGACATACGGTCACAGGGTGACTTGTAGTTTTAACTTCGTTTCGCTCCAGAACCGGTTGAAGGCCCCTGGGTTCGTCTGCAAAATGCTTCGCCCGCCCTGAATTCGGCGGGTTCGGCGCTCAACAGCCGCCCCAGCGCACCATCCGCAGTGTGCTGGCTTTTACAAAGACAAAAGGTCACCGCAGGAGAAATAGTCGTGCACATTGGTGTTCCTCTCGAGACGCAGACCGGTGAGACAAGGGTCGCTGCGACCCCGGAAACCATCAAGAAACTGATTGGCCAGGGCCATCAGGTCACCGTCCAACGGGGGGCAGGGCTTAACGCCAGCATTCCGGACAGTGCCTATGAGGCCGTGGGCGCTTCCCTGGGGAGCGCAGCCGATGCCTACGGCGCCCAATTGGTACTCAAGGTGGTCGCTCCCAACGACCAAGAGCTGGCCCTGATCAACAGTGGCAGCCTCCTGGTGGGCATGCTCAACCCTTTCAACAGCGAACTGATCGGCAAGATGGCCGAACGCGGGATTACCGCTTTCGCCTTGGAAGCCGCGCCCCGCACCTCACGAGCACAAAGCCTGGACGTGCTGTCGTCGCAGGCCAACATCGCCGGTTACAAGGCCGTGTTGCTGGCCGCCCACCACTACCCACGCTTCATGCCCATGCTGATGACCGCTGCCGGTACCGTTAAGGCCGCGCGCGTGCTGATCCTCGGGGCAGGCGTTGCCGGCCTGCAGGCTATTGCCACGGCCAAGCGCCTGGGTGCGGTGATCGAGGCGTCCGACGTGCGCCCCGCGGTGAAGGAGCAGATCGAATCGCTCGGCGCCAAATTCATTGACGTGCCGTACGAGACCGATGAGGAGCGCGAATGCGCCGAAGGCGTCGGCGGCTATGCGCGGCCGATGCCGGCCAGCTGGATGCAACGCCAGGCTCAGGCGGTACACGAGCGCGCCAAGCAGGCGGATATCGTCATCACCACTGCATTGATCCCAGGCCGCAAGGCACCGACCCTGCTCAGCGCCGAGACCGTGGCGCAGATGAAGCCGGGCTCGGTCGTCATCGACCTGGCAGCAGCCCAGGGCGGCAACTGTCCGCTGACCGTTGCCGACCAGGTGGTGCAGGAAAACGGCGTGATCATCGTCGGCCCGACCAACCTGCCGGCTCAGGTGGGCGCTGATGCCTCGGCGCTTTACGCACGCAACCTGCTGGACTTCATGAAGCTGCTGTTCGACAAAGACGGCGCGCTGGTCATCAACCTCGAAGACGACATCGTCGCGGCCTGCCTGATGTGCCGCGACGGCCAGGTCGTCCGCAAGAACGGCTAAGGAGCACGACAATGGAAGACATGCTGATTTCCCACGGCATCTACAACCTGATCATCTTCGTGCTGGCCATCTATGTGGGCTACCACGTGGTGTGGAACGTCACCCCGGCGCTGCACACCCCGCTGATGGCGGTTACCAACGCCATTTCGGCAATCGTCATCGTCGGTGCCATGCTGGCGGCGGCATTGACCGTGACCCCGGCCGGCAAGCTGATGGGCACCCTGGCGGTAGCACTGGCTGCGGTCAACGTGTTCGGTGGCTTCCTGGTCACCCGCCGCATGCTTGAGATGTTCAAGAAGAAAACCAAGAACGAGGCGCAGAAGTAAGCATGAGCATGAATCTGGTAACGCTCCTCTACCTCGTCGCCTCGGTGTGCTTCATCCAGGCGCTCAAGGGCCTTTCGCACCCAACCACCTCGCGGCGCGGCAACCTGTTCGGCATGATCGGCATGGGGCTCGCGATCCTCACCACGGTCGGCCTCATTTATAAGCTCGGCGCGCTCTCCGTTGGTAACGGCGGAGCCACTGCCGGTATCGGCTATGTCATCGTCGGCCTGTTGGTCGGCGGCACCGCCGGTTCGATCATGGCCAAGCGCGTCGAAATGACCAAGATGCCGGAACTGGTCGCCTTCATGCACAGCATGATCGGCCTGGCTGCGGTGTTCATCGCCATCGCTGCCGTGCTCGAGCCGCAGTCGATGGGCATCGTCGCCGCCATCAGCGACCCGATCCCCACCGGCAACCGCCTGGAACTGTTTCTTGGCGCGGCCATTGGTGCCATCACCTTCTCCGGTTCGGTGATCGCTTTCGGCAAGCTGTCGGGCAAGTACAAGTTCCGCCTGTTCCAAGGCGCACCGGTACAGTTTGCTGGGCAGCACAAGCTGAACCTGATCCTGGGCCTGACCACCATCGCCCTGGGCCTGCTGTTCACCTTCACCGGCCATTACAGTGCCTTCACCCTGATGCTGGCCCTGGCCTTCATCATGGGCGTGCTGATCATTATTCCGATCGGTGGTGCCGACATGCCGGTGGTGGTGTCGATGCTCAACAGCTACTCGGGCTGGGCTGCGGCCGGTATCGGCTTCTCGCTGAACAACTCAATGCTGATCATCGCCGGCTCCCTGGTCGGTTCGTCTGGTGCGATCCTCTCTTACATCATGTGCAAGGCGATGAACCGCTCGTTCTTCAACGTCATCCTTGGCGGCTTTGGCGGCGATGTCGATGCCGGCGCGGCGCAAGGCTCGAAAGAGCAGCGCCCGGTGAAGTCCGGCTCGGCCGACGATGCCACCTTCCTGCTGAGCAACGCTGACAGCGTGATCATCGTCCCGGGCTACGGCCTGGCGGTGGCCCGTGCCCAGCACGCACTGAAAGAACTGACCGAGAAGCTGACCCACAACGGTGTAACCGTGAAGTACGCGATCCACCCGGTGGCAGGGCGCATGCCTGGGCACATGAACGTACTGCTGGCCGAAGCCGAAGTGCCGTACGACCAGGTGTTCGAGATGGAAGACATCAACGCCGAGTTCGGCCAGGCCGACGTGGTGCTGGTGCTGGGCGCCAACGACGTGGTCAACCCGGCCGCGAAAAACGATCCGAAGTCGCCGATCGCCGGCATGCCGATCCTCGAAGCGTTCAAGGCCAAGACAATCATCGTCAACAAGCGCTCCATGGCCAGTGGCTATGCCGGCCTGGACAACGAACTGTTCTACCTGGACAAGACCATGATGGTATTTGGTGACGCGAAGAAGGTCATCGAGGACATGGTGAAAGCGGTGGAGTGACAGCGGCTGCCGCAAACCAGCTGATATAAAGGAAGCCCCGGTCAGAATCTGCCGGGGCTTTTCTTTTCTTGATCCAGATCAACGGCTCTAATTCAAGGCTTGTCATACGACCATGGTCGTGGGACGGCAATGGGCGAAATCTCTAGACTGCGCTTCAGTAGTTTCAGTAGCCCGAGATAACAATCCATGTACCGTGATCGTATCCGCTTGTCCTCCCTGCACAGCAAGGTAATGAGTGCGGCTGATGCCGCTGGCCTGATCGAGGACGGCATGACCGTCGGCATGAGCGGTTTCACCCGCGCCGGCGAAGCCAAGGCTGTGCCGCATGCCCTGGCCGAACGCGCCAAGCAGTCGCCACTGAAAATCAGCCTGATGACCGGCGCCAGCCTGGGCAACGACCTCGACAAGCAGCTGACCGAAGCCGGCGTGCTGGCACGCCGCATGCCGTTCCAGGTCGACAGCACCCTGCGCAAGGCCATCAACGACGGCCAGGTGATGTTCATCGATCAACACTTGTCGGAAACCGTTGAGCAGCTGCGCAACCAGCAGCTCAAGCTGCCGGATATCGCGGTCATCGAAGCCGTGGCCATCACCGAGCAGGGCCACATCGTGCCGACCACTTCGGTGGGCAACTCGGCCAGCTTCGCGATCTTCGCCAAGCAAGTGATCGTCGAGATCAACCTGTCGCACAACGCCAACCTCGAAGGCCTGCACGACATCTATATCCCGACCTATCGCCCGACCCGCACGCCAATCCCGCTGGTCAAGGTCGACGACCGCATTGGCAGCACCGCGATCCCGATCGACCCGGCCAAGATCGTCGGCATCGTCATCAGTGACCAACCGGATTCGCCATCCACCGTCCTGCCACCGGATGACGAAACCCAGGGCATCGCCGACCACCTGATCAACTTCCTGAAGAATGAAGTGGAAGCAGGCCGCATGACCAACAAGCTCGGCCCGCTGCAGGCGGGTATCGGCAGCATCGCCAACGCGGTGATGTGTGGCCTGATCGAGTCGCCGTTCGAAGACCTGACCATGTACTCCGAAGTACTGCAGGACTCGACCTTCGACCTGATCGACGCAGGCAAGCTGAGCTTCGCCTCGGGCAGCTCGATCACCCTGTCGACCCGTCGCAATGCAGATGTGTTCGGCAACCTGGAGCGCTATAAAGACAAGCTGGTACTGCGCCCGCAGGAGATCTCCAACCACCCTGAAGTGGTGCGCCGCCTGGGCATCATCGGCATCAATACGGCGCTGGAGTTCGACATCTACGGTAACGTCAACTCGACCCACGTCTGTGGCACCAAGATGATGAACGGCATCGGCGGTTCGGGTGACTTCGCCCGCAACGCCCACCTGGCGGTATTCGTCACCAAGTCGATCGCCAAGGGCGGTGCGATTTCCAGTGTGGTGCCGATGGTCAGCCACGTTGACCATACCGAACACGACGTCGACATTCTGGTCACCGAGCAAGGCCTGGCCGACCTGCGTGGCCTGGCACCGCGTGAGCGTGCCCGGGCGATCATCGACAACTGTGTGCACCCGGACTACCGCGCTGCGCTGAACGATTACTTCGATCGCGCCTGCCAGCGTGGCGGCCACACCCCGCACATCCTGCGTGAGGCGCTGAGCTGGCACGAGAACCTGGAAGAAACCGGGCGCATGCTCGCCAGCTGATCCCGCTGCATCAACTGTTCGGGCCTTGTCGTCGCCACGCCGGCGACAGGGGCCGTACAGTCAAACCCGCCTACCTAAACACCTCCCCTAGTATCCAGACAAAAACTGTACTTCTGTACTGGTATTTTCAGGCCTTCACGTCTTTCAAAACCCCTGAGCGAGGCAAAAACGCACCAAGCCAGTGCGGACCGGTACAGTTTCGCCTATTTCGAGTGCAACAGTAGGGTTAAACAGTTAACTGGCCCATCGCATTACTAATGAACTGTATCTACTGTTATGGACAGCAGAGGAGGATCATTGGCATCAGTTAAATCACTACCTAATCCCGCCATAAGCGGAAGGATGAAACATCATGGAACGTACCCTCAGTTCCGGTCTGGTTTTTGAAAGCAACGCCCAGCAGTCCAAGGCCTCGATGCCACTGCGCGCTATCTCCACCCTGCTGCTGTGGCAGCGTCGCATGGCCAGCCGCCGTCAACTGGCTCGCCTTGACGCCCGCCTGCTGGCCGACGCCGGTATCAGCGAGTCGCAGCGTTATGAAGAGCTGAGCAAGCCGTTCTGGCGCTAAGCTCCGGTTCGCCGGCTGCGGCCGGCACCGCGAATTCCCAAACCCGTTGCAGGCGACTGCATCGGGTTTTTTATTGCCCGTGAGGTGCAGGCCAGAGCGGCTTCCTGCAAAACAGGTACAGTTTTGCAAGAATTAAATAATGACCGTAACAGTTCTTGGCTGTGGCACTCATTAACATCCAGAAACAGCACCGCGTGATACGCTTCGCTCAGCAGTCTGGTAGAAGCATTGTCAAAAACGTACCTCGACTCGCTGTGCAAGCGTCCGATAAAGCAGAACCCTATCCAGGAGTCCAAGAACATGTCCCATAAATACCTGATTGGCGCCGCCCTGCTGCTCGGCCTGGCCAGCACCGCCAATGCCAGCAGTTTCGTTGTCACCACCGATGCCGTGGTCCGCGCTTTCGCCGCCTCCACCGACGCCACGTCCGACCTGACTTCATCGTTCCGCGATGACAAGATCGTGCAGGCCGCACGTGATGACGCCGCCAGCTTCGTCGGCACCGAAGGTGCCATTCGTGGTGCGCGGCTGGAAAGTGCCTTCCTGCACATCCGCTCGACCATGCCGCAGCTGCAAGCCAGTGATGCGCAGCTGGCTCAGGCCATCCTCGCGATCTGATCCAGGCTATGCAAACAGGTACGTCGGCCAGGGCCCACGTACCTGGAGTAGCCTTCGCCGTTAATTTCCCCAGCCCTCAAGAATGCTTATGCGTTATCTGTTGCCGTTGCTGTTCACCGCCACTGGCATGGCCAGCGCCCACGCCATGGACACCACCACCCAAGGCCTAGTCATCACCGGCTACGTCACCAGCCAGGTCACCACAGCCCCCTTCGACCGCAAATTGGTCAGGCAGGCCCGTGACGATGCTGCGGCATTCGTTGCCAGCGATGGCCTGATCCGCGGTGCACGCCTGGAAGCCGCACTCGACTCGCTGCGCCACAACTGCGCTCGGCAATCCGTCGGCGACCTTGAACTGGCAGAAGCAATTCTCGTCCAATAACTACCCCTGACTCCCTGTATTTTTCGGAGATGCTCCATGCGTAAACCGCTGATTGCCGCTACCCTCGGCATGTTGCTGCTGGCCGACCTGGCCCATGCACAGACCCTGGTGGCCACCAGCAACATCATCGTGCGTGCCTTTGGCCGCTCGATCGACTTCACCTCTGACACCACCACTTCGATCCGCGATTCCAAAGTCGTGCGTGAAGCCCATGACGATGCCGCCAGCTTCGTCGCCAGCAATGGTGATATCCGTGGCGCGCAGCTCGAGGCCGCTTTCAACACCCTGCGCGAGCGCGTACCTGAAGCGCGCGGCGCCAGCGACCAAGTACTGGCCGAAGCCATTCTGGCGCTGTGAGCCACATGCGTGCCTGGCTGCTCGGCTGCGTCCTGACGCTGCTGGGCACTCCCGCCCTGGCCGACCTGCAGCTCGAACTGCAGGCTGCAGGCCTCGACCCGCAGCAGGTCCAAGCCAGCCAGGCCCTGCTTGACGAGGCCATGGGCAAGCTGCCCCCACGATTCAAGCAACAGCTGGACCGGCGCGTCCAGGTCAGCTGGACCGACAACATGCCAGCCGATGCCTATGGCCAGGCTTCTCTGGTTTCCACCCTGGCGCTCAACCGCCGCCTGCTGCCAGGCCTGGCTGATGGGAGTGCCGCCACCGAACGCACCAACCGCCCCCATGGGACCGTGCGCGAAGAGCTGCTGGCCACCGTCCTGCACGAGCTCACTCATATCTATGATCGCGCCCGCCTGTGGCCGAGTGCCGAGCGTTCGCTGATTGCCCGCTGCGCGCGCCAGCAAGGCACGCTGGGCAAGATCGGCCAGCCGGAAGAGTGCCGCGGTCAAGCCGAACGCCGCTTTACCCTCAGTGACGACCCGCGCCTGCTCGACCTGGCCGGCTGGCCGCAATACGTCGGCCGGCGGGGCGAGCGTGAGCAGCACAACGCCCAGTTCATGCGCAGCCCCGACAGTTACGAGCTGAGCAGCCCCAAGGAATACATCGCGGTCAACATGGAGTATTTCCTCCTCGACCCAAGCTATGGCTGCCGTAGGCCGGCGCTCAATCAGTACCTGCGTGACCACTTCGGCTGGGCGCCACAGCAGAACACCTGCGCCAAGGGCTTGCCGTTCATCAATGCCGGCAGTGACTTCGCCCGCCAGCCGCTGGGCGAGATCGACCCCGAACGGGTCTACCAGGTCGACTTCCTTTTGGCTGAAGCCAATCAGAACCTGGTCAGCCGTTGGGGCCACAGCATGCTGCGCCTGGTGATCTGCAAACCCGGCCGCCCACGCGGGCCGGATTGCCGTCTGGACCTCGACCAGAGCCTCGTGCTGTCCTACCGTGCATTCGTCAACGATGTGCAGCTGTCCAGCTGGGACGGCCTGGTCGGCGTCTACCCTTCACGTCTGTTCGTGCTGCCGCTGGGCCAGGTGATCGACGAATACACCAAGACCGAGCTGCGCAGCCTGGCTTCGGTGCCGCTCAAGCTGAACCGCGACGAGATCGAAAACCTGGTACGCCAGGCCGCCGAGATGCACTGGAGCTACGACGGCAACTATTGGTTCCTGTCCAACAACTGCGCCGTGGAGTCGTTGAAGTTGCTGCGCAGCGGCACTGCCAACCCACGCCTCAATGACCTCGACAGCATCATGCCCAATGGCCTGCTGGCGGTGCTCAAGGGCAGGGGGCTGGCCGATACCAGCGTGCTCGATGACCCACGCGAAGCGCTGCGCCTTGGCTACCGCTTCGACTCCTATCGCGACCGCTACCAGGCCATGTTCGATGTGCTGAGGAAGCAGCTGCCGATCCAGCAAACCCAGGTCGAGGACTGGCTGGCCCTGGATGCCGAACAAAGACGCCCCTGGTTCGACAAGGCCAACCTGCGCACCAGCGCAGCCTTGCTGCTGCTCGAGCAGGCCAGCCTGCGCCGGCAGTTGCTGCTGGCGCAGGACGAAGTGAAACAACGTTACCTGAACGCTGCTGCGCTGAAGGACGGCAGCATCAACAAGGCCGACGCGACCCTGAAGCAGATGCTCGCCAACAGCGGCTTCCTCAGCCGCCCGGCCGAGTTGCTGGATGCCAAAGGCTACGGGTTGCCGCAGGCAGAGGAGCGTACGCACCTGGAACAGGTCAGCACCGAACGGCAGGCCAAACTGCTACGGCTCAGCACCGACCTGGACAAAGAGGTGAGGGCGCTGCTGGAGCCATCACGGGCGAAGGCAATTGCTGCGGTCGAGGCCAATGTGAAGCAGATTGGCGAGCACTTGCGGGCGTTGCACAAGGCAGCTGGCGGCCTGCAGCTACCCTAGGGCCTGCCTGCTGATCGTCTGTAGAAGCGGCCTTGGGTCGCGAAAGGGCCGCAAAGCGGCCCCGGCAATATTTGCAGTTAAGCTGAAATCGAGGGGCTGCTTTGCAGCCCTTACGCGACACAAGGCCGCTCCTACAATTTCTCCTCAGCCTCACCGGGCAACTGTTCATCCAGATGCAGCCAGGGCAACCGGCTGTCAGTCCAGATATGCCGCCTGGCTGGCACCCGTTCCGGGTGATCCAGCGTCGCTACAGTCACATCGATGCATCCCGGACTATGCTCGGTGACCAACGCCAGATGCGCCCCGCATTCCCCACAGAAATACCGCTTGCAACTGGCCGGTGCCACATAGCACTGAGGCCGCCCCGCCAACCAGCGAAAACCCGAGCGGGGAAGGGTGACCCAGGTCACCACCAGCCCGCCGCTGACCCGCCGGCAAATCGAACAATGGCAATGGGCGACGTCCGTCAGGTCACCCTGCAGCCGATAGCGCAAGGCGCCGCAATGGCAGCCACCCTCGGTTACATCCTGCATCACCTACCTCCCGTCGCCGTTTTCTCGGCGAAAGCTAGCTGAAAGCTTACCCCCCTAGGATAGCCTCCACTACCGGCACAAGACCGGTCAGCCAAGGTGCTTGGAAATCTCCGCGCCTGGCCCATCAACAACAACAATGGTGATTCTGATGTATTCCTGCGCCCGCCTTTCTGTAATCCCTCTCCGCATGCTCCCCGCGCAGCGCCAAACGCGCTGATCCGCCCGAATCGACAATCCTTTCGCCGCGCCACGCCTGGAGTATTGCCATGCTGACCTTCCTCGGCTTTGCCATGGTCATCACCTTCATGTACCTGATCATGACCAAGCGCCTTTCGGCCTTGATCGCGCTGATCCTGGTACCGATCCTGTTCGCCCTGTTCGGCGGTTTTTCCGCCAAGATCGGCCCTATGATGCTCGAAGGCATCAGCAAGCTCGCGCCCACCGGTGTGATGCTGATGTTCGCCATCCTCTATTTTGCCCTGATGATCGACTCCGGCCTGTTCGACCCGGCCGTGCGCAAGATCCTCAAGCTGGTAAAGGGTGACCCGCTGAAAGTCTCGGTTGGCACTGCGGTGCTGGCCCTTGTCGTCTCGCTCGACGGTGACGGCGCCACCACCTACATGATCTGCTGCGCCGCCATGCTGCCACTTTACAGCCGCCTGGGCATGAGCCCGCGGATCATGGCCGGGTTGATCATCCTCGCCGGCGGGGTGATGAACATGACCCCGTGGGGTGGCCCGACCGCCCGTGCCGCCAGCGCCCTGCATGTAGACCCGTCGGACATCTTCGTACCGATGATCCCGGCCATGGTCTTTGGTGTGCTGGCGATCCTGGCCATCGCCTATATGTACGGCAAGCGAGAACGTGCCCGCCTGGGTGAACTGCACCTGCCGACCGATGACATCGACCACAGCGAAATCAGCGTGTCGCAGTTCCCTGAGGCGCGTCGCCCCAAGCTGATCTACTTCAACGGCGCCCTGACCGCAGCGCTGATGGTCGCGCTGATCGCCGGCGTGCTGCCGCTGCCGGTACTGTTCATGATCGCCTTCAGCATCGCCATGATCGTCAACTACCCATGCCTGCAGCAGCAGAAGGACCGTATTGCCGCCCATGCCGGCAGCGTGCTGGCCGTGACCGGGTTGATCTTCGCCGCCGGCATCTTCACCGGTATCCTGTCTGGTACCGGCATGGTCGAGGCCATGTCCAAGAGCCTGCTGGCGGTCATTCCTGAAGCATTGGGCCCGTACCTGGCAGTGATCACCGCGATCGTGAGCATGCCGTTCACCTTCTTCATGTCCAACGACGCTTTCTACTACGGTGTGCTGCCGGTGCTGTCGGAGGCGGCCAGCCATTACGGAATCAGCCCGGTGGAAATGGCCCGTGCCTCGATCGTCGGGCAGCCGGTACATCTGCTCAGCCCGTTGGTGCCCTCGACTTACTTGCTGGTGGCCCTGGCCGGTATCGAGTTCGGCGATCACCAGCGCTTCACGCTCAAGTGGGCAGTGCTGGTATGCCTATGCATAATGTTCGCCGCGCTGCTGATGGGCATTTTCCCGCTGTTCAGTAGTCTTTAACTAACACGTATCACCCAATGCGATGCGCCCCCGAAGGGGTGCATCGCCTTTACCGTTTGAAGGAATACACATGGAATGGCTGACCAGCCCGGAAATCTGGGTTGCCTTTTTTACCCTGACGGCACTTGAGATCGTCCTCGGGATCGACAACATCATCATGATCTCGATCCTGGTCAGCCGCATGCCCAAGCACATGCAGCCGCGCACCCGGATCTTCGGCCTGGCCCTGGCCATGGTTACCCGGATCATGCTGCTGCTGTCGATCACCTGGGTCATGCGTCTCACCGCCGACCTGTTCGTGGTTTTCGGCCAGGGTATCTCCGGGCGTGACCTGATCCTGTTCTGCGGCGGCCTGTTCCTGCTGTGGAAAAGCTCGCAAGAGATCTACCACGGCCTGGAAGGCGAGGAAGAAAGCGCCGACGAGCCCAAGGGCGCGGGTGGCAAATTCCTCTACACCATCATCCAGATCGCAATCATCGACATCGTGTTCTCGCTGGACTCGGTGATCACCGCCGTCGGCATGGTCTCGCACGTGCCGGTGATGATTGCCGCAATCGTCGTCGCGGTACTGGTGATGATGGCTTGTGCCGGCGCCATCAGCGACTTCATCGACAAACACCCATCGCTGAAGATGCTTGCACTTTCGTTCCTGATCGTCGTCGGTACCGTGCTGATTGCCGAATCTTTCGACGTTCATGTTCCGAAGGGCTATGTCTACTTCGCCATGGCCTTCTCCCTGGCCGTTGAGGCAATCAACATCCGCATGCGCACTGCCCTGGCGCGCAAGCAAGGCAAGGAACACGACCCGGTGAAACTGCGCAAGGACGTCCCGGGTCAGTAAGATCAGGACGCGCTAACAGAAGGGCCCTGCGGGGCCCTTTTTCATGTACAGGCTTTCATGACAGAAACATTTCAAATACTTGCAGAGCGTGCCAAGCTGGCGCGAGGTCCGCAAAACAACTAAAGCTTGAGTAAGCACTGGATCAAAACACCCACCCCCGGGCCAGGCTTACAGCTTCATCCATTTTGGCTCCGCCACTGGAGCCCGATAACAAAGGGGGGCTCGACCATGCTGACCCTGCTCAACCTGCTCTCCGCCGTGGCCTTGCTGGTGTGGGGCACGCATATCGTCCGTACCGGCATCCTCAGGGTGTTCGGCTCCAACCTGCGCCGCGTGCTGAGCCAGAACATGAACCGCCGGCCGCTGGCATTCATTGCCGGCATCGTTGTCACTGCCGTGGTGCAGAGCAGCAACGCCACCGCCATGCTGGTCACGTCCTTCGTCGGCCAGGGCCTGATGGCCATGACCCCGGCGCTGGCGATCATGCTCGGTGCCGATGTCGGTACCGCGCTGATGGCCCGTGTACTGACCTTCGACCTGTCGTGGCTGTCGCCACTGCTGGTGTTCCTCGGGGTGATCTTCTTCCTCTCGCGCAAACAGACCCGCGCGGGCCAGCTGGGCCGCGTGGGCATCGGCCTGGGGCTGATCATTCTGGCCCTGCAGCTGATCGTGCAGGCCGCGGCGCCGATCACCCATGCACAAGGGGTGAAGGTGCTGTTCGCCTCGCTGACCGGCGATATCCTGCTCGACGCCCTGTTCGGCGCACTGTTCGCCATGGTCTCGTATTCCAGCCTGGCTGCCGTGCTGCTCACCGCCACCCTGGCCGGCGCTGAAGTAATCAGCCTGCCGGTGGCCATCGGCCTGGTCGTCGGCGCCAACATCGGCAGCGGCTTGCTAGCCTTCATCAGCACCAGCATGCAGAACGCCGCAGGTCGCCGCGTGGCCCTGGGCAGCCTGCTGTACAAGCTGATCGGCCTGGTGCTGATCATCCCAGTGCTGCACCCACTGGTGGAGTGGATGGACAGCCTGAGTTTCAGCCCGCAGGAGCTGGTGATCGGTTTCCACCTGCTCTACAACACCTTGCGCTGCCTGATCATGCTGCCAACGGTCAAACCCATGGGCCGTCTGTGCAACGCGCTGTTGCCCGAACGCGAGGCGGCCAATGGTCAGATACGCCCACGCCACCTCGATGCCTCGGCTCTGACCACACCGAGCTTGGCCTTGGCCAATGCCGCACGGGAAACTCTGCGCCTGGGCGACATCGTCGACAGCCTGCTGGAAGCCATGCTCGGCGCCCTGCGTGGCACCCACACCGCCATGCCCCAACAGGTCCGGGCTTTGGGCGAAGATGCCGAAGCGCTCTACAACGCGATCAAGCTGTACCTGGCGCAAATGCCACGGGAAGACCTCAGCGATCAGGACAACCGACGCTGGGCAGAAGTCATCGAGCTGGCGATCAACCTGAAGCTCGCCTGCGACCTTATCGAGCGCATGCTGCGCAAGGTGCAGCAACAGAAAACCAGCCAGCGCCGGGAGTTTTCCCAGGTCGGCCTTGAAGAGCTCACCGGGCTGCAGGAACAGTTGCTGGCCAACTTGCGCCTGGGCCTGTCGGTATTCCTGAGCGCCGATCCGGAAAGCGCGCGCCTGCTACTGCGCGAAAAGCGCCGTTTCCGCGCTCAGGAACGCCGCCTGGCGCATGCCCATGTCAGCCGCTTGCAGCGTAAGGTGGTGCAAAGTATCGAGACGAGTTCGCTACACTTGGAGCTGATCGCCGACATGAAGCGGTTGAACTCTTTGTTCTGCAGCAGTGCCTATGTGGTACTGGGTGGCTCGGACACTGGCGGGTTGTTGCTCGACAGCGAACCGGAAGATGCCCACCTGTCCTGATCTTGCACACCTGGAGACCGTCGCTCGCCCATGCGTTGCCTGATGTTCGTTTGCCTGCTGATCTGCAGCCTGCCCTCATTTGCCCTTGATCGCTCACGGGTCGAGGGTTACCTGTTGCCCAATGGCCTGCAGGTGATCCTGAAATCCGGTTACGAGCGCGACCATGTGGCGATACGCCTGGTGGTGGGGGTTGGCCTGGATGACTTCGGCTGCGAGCAGAAGGAGTTGCCGCACCTGCTTGAGCACCTGCTGTTCACCGGCATCGACGAGACCGGTGAGGGCGGCCTGGAGGAGCGCCTGCAGAGCCTGGGCGGCGAGTGGAACGCCTATACCAGCAGCGCCGACACCACCTTCGTCATCGAGGCACCGGCACGCAACCAGCGCAAGGTGCTCGACCTGTTGCTGGCAATCATCCGCGACACCCGCATCGACGCCAAGGCGCTGGCCACGGCCAAGCACATCATCGAACGCGAGGATGGCGGCCACTATGGCCACCTGCAGCGCTGGCTCGACCGCCAGGACATCGGCCACCCGGCCAGCGACCAACTGGCCACCGAGCTGGGCCTGAAATGCGCCGAGCGCTCCAATGTCGACGACATGACCCTGGAGCAGGTGCAAGCCCTGCGCGAGCGCTGGTACGCCGCCAACAACATGACCCTGATCGTGGTCGGTGGCCTGGACCGCCTGCTGCCTGCATACCTGGAGCGGACCTTTGGCGAACTGCCTGCCACCGAGCCGGAAGAACGGCGCAACCTCGAAAGCATCAGCCAGCAAGCCGAACAGCGGCGTGACCTGACCCGCGGCGTGCTGGGCGACAGCGTCAAGCTGCACTGGCTATTCATCGAGCCGGTGCTGGACAGTGACCACCAACAGACCCTGGACCTGCTGTCGCGCTACCTCGATTGGGCCATCTATGACCAGCTGCGCCTGCGCAACGGCCTGTCCTACGGGCCGTCGGTGCAACGCGAGAGCTTTGGCGACAGCGGCATGCTCAGCCTCAATGCCGACCTTGAGCGCGACGATGTCGACCAGGCCGTGAAGCTGATGCAGCAGTTGTTCGACCATCTGCGCAAGGAAGGCCTTGACCCAGACACCTTCGCCCGCATCAAGGACGCCGCCGTGGCCAAGGAAAGCTGGAGCACCCAGGGCAACAGTGCGCTGGCCGATTACTACTGGGGGGCGCTGAACGAGTACAACAATGGCCGCTTTGCCGACCCGGCGCGCAAGTTGCGCCAGGTGACCCTGGAACAGGCCAACGCAGCCTTGAAGGACTTGCTCAAGGACCAGGGCTACCTGCGGATCGAGAAGCCGTTCCTGGGGTATGACGAGCTATACGGACTGGTGGCATTGCTCCTGGGGCTGGTACTGGCGCTTGGGCTGTTGCGCTGGCGCCGGCACACGCCAGAACGGCCGAGTGGTGCTACACGCCAATAGTGAATCGGCGGTATCCTTTTGCCAGTACCGGCCCTTTCGCGGGTAAACCCGCTCCCACAGATAGTGCACTGGCATTGAATCCTGTGCGGTTCTTGTGGGAGCGGGCTTGCCCGCGAAGAGGCCGGCACAGCCACCTCACATTTCTGTTGCAGACCCATGCCCCCAATACCCCACTTCGTCCAGCGCGTCATCGAGCTGCTCAAACGCTACCCCGGCGTCATCGCACTCGGTGGTTTTCTCTCCGGGATTGGCAGTTTCATCCTGGTCGACCGCCAGGCCAGCCTGGCCAGCTGGATCGCCATACTCATGCTGGTCAGCTGGGTCTGGCTGATGCTGGAAAACACCCTGACCGGCCTGTTCGCGCGCACCTTCAAACGCGAAATCCCGCAGCCACTGCTGCGCTACGCGACGCAGATGATCCACCAGGAAAGCCTGTTCTTCGTCCTGCCGTTCTTCTTCATCACCACCACCTGGAACAGCGGTCAGCTGGTGTTCACCGGCCTGCTTGGTGCTGCCGGGCTCATCTCGATCATCGATCCTCTGTACTACAAGTGGCTGGCACCACGGCGCTGGCTGTTCCTGGCGCTGCACACCCTGACGTTGTTCGCCGCGCTGCTCACCGCGCTGCCGATCATCCTGCACCTGACTACCGCACAAAGCTTCAAGCTGGCGTTGATTGCCGCCATGGCGCTGTCGTTCCCAAGCCTGCTCAGCAGCTTCCCGGTCAATACGTGGCGCCGTGGTGTGGCATTGGTACTGGTTACTCTGGCTGTAGGCGGCAGTGGCTGGTTGCTGCGTTCCTGGGTGCCACCGGCAACGCTGTGGATGACGGACGTGGCGGTCAGCACCGAAGTGCTCAATCGCCAGCCCGGCGAATCGCTCGAAAAAGTGGCTGCCAGCCGCATCCGCAGCGGTGGCCTGTACGCCTACACCGCGATCAACGCGCCACGAGGTCTGGACGAGCGCATCTACCATGTGTGGCAAAAGGACGGCCAGGAAGTCGACCGCATTGCCCTGGATATCCACGGCGGGCGCAAGGAAGGCTACCGCGCCTGGACCCACAAGCAGAACTTCCCGCCCAACCCGGTGGGCAAGTGGCAGGTGCGGGTGCTGACCGAAGATGGCCAGGTGATCGGTGTGCTGCGCTTCAAGGTAGTGGACGACGCGCCTGCGCCGTGAGGCGGGCGCAGGACAGCACATATTCAACAAACCGCTCCATGCCCGCTGCGCTATGATCAGCCTCTAGCCCAGTCGGATGCATGGAGCCTATGACCACACCCAGCGCCACCCTGGACACCAGCTGCCAGCCGGCCTGCCTGCGGATCGCCGGTGACTGGACCCTGGCCCATTACGCCAGCCTCAAGCGCGACAGCGAGCGCCTGCGCACGCAGTATGGCACCGATGCCATAGCCGACCTCAGCCAGCTGGGCCGCCTGGATACCGCAGGTGCCTCGCTGCTGGCCGAGTTGCTCGGGTCCGAGCGCCTCTCGCACTGCACCCATGACCTGCCCGAAGCCAGCCGCGCCCTGCTCAAGAATGTCTACTGCTCGGTGCAGGACTACTGCATCCCGATCAAGGAGCCCGAGCGCAACGTGCTGCTGGTGCTATTGGCGCGTATCGGTTGTGCGGTCGGCACGCTGTGGCAGGACACCATGCAGTTGCTCGGATTTCTCGGCCTGATCATCGAAACCCTGCTGCGTCGCGTGCTTCAGCCTCACCGCTGGCGTGTCACCCCGGTGATCGCGCACATCGAGCAGACCGGGCTGGATGCCGCCCCCATCGTCGCCTTGCTGACCTTCCTGGTGGGCGCGGTGGTGGCCTTCCTCGGGGCCACGGTGCTGGCCGACTTTGGCGCAACCGTCTTCACCGTCGACCTGGTGGCCTTCTCGTTCCTGCGCGAGTTCGCCGTACTGCTGACCGCCATCCTCATGGCCGGGCGCACCGCCAGTGCCTTCACCGCGCAGATCGGCTCGATGAAGGCCAATGAAGAGATCGACGCCATCCGCACCCTGGGTCTCAACCCGATCGAACTGCTGGTAGTGCCGCGGGTGTTGGCGCTGCTGATTTCACTGCCGTTGCTGACCTTCGTCGCGATGATCTGCGGCATCGTCGGAGGCGCAGTGGTCTGCGCCCTGTCACTGGGCATTTCACCGGCGATGTTCCTGTCGCTGCTGCAAACCGACATCGGCGTGCAGCACTTCCTGGTCGGCCTGGCCAAGGCACCGATCTTTGCCTTCCTGATCGCCGCCATTGGTTGCCTCGAAGGCTTCAAGGTCAGCGGCAGCGCCGAATCGGTCGGCGCCCACACCACCTCCAGCGTGGTGCAATCGATTTTCGTGGTCATCGTGCTGGATGCGGTGGCGGCGCTGTTCTGCATGGAGATGGGCTGGTGAACGGCCGGGAAGCGGTGATCGAAGCGCGGGGTATCTGCAACCGCTTTGGCAGCCAGGTAGTGCACCAGGACCTCGACCTGGACCTGTACCGCGGCGAAATCCTCGCGGTGGTCGGCGGGTCGGGTAGCGGCAAGTCGGTGCTTCTGCGCAGCATCATCGGCCTGCGACGCCCCAACGAGGGGCAGGTCAAGGTATTCGGCGAAGACCTGGCCGGGTTGCGTGAGGAACAGCGCTCGCTAGCCGAACGCCGCTTCGGCGTGTTGTTTCAGAAAGGCGCGCTGTTTTCGTCATTGACGGTCACCGAGAACGTGGCCCTGCCATTGATTGAACATGCCGGCCTGTCACGCGCCGATGCCGAGCACCTGGCCGGGGTCAAGCTGGCCCTTGCCGGCCTGCCGATTTCCGCCGCCGACAAATACCCCTCGTCACTCTCCGGCGGCATGATCAAGCGCGCAGCCCTGGCACGCGCACTGGCACTGGACCCGGACATCCTGTTCCTCGACGAACCCACCGCAGGCCTGGACCCTATCGGTGCCGCAGCCTTCGACCAGTTGATCCTGACACTGCGCGATGCCCTGGGCCTGAGCGTGTTCCTGATCACCCACGATCTCGACACCCTCTACACCATCACCGATCGCATCGCCGTGTTGTCACAGAAGAAAGTCCTGGTCGCAGGCCCCCTGGCCGAGGTCGAGCAGACCAACGACCCCTGGATCCACGAATACTTTCACGGCCCACGCGGGCGTGCAGCCGAACACGCCGCCGCCAGCGCCGGGCAGGAGCGCTGAACAATGGAAACCCGAGCTCATCACGTCCTGATTGGCCTGGTCACCGTCCTGGTGGTGGCTGGCGCCATGCTGTTCGGCCTGTGGCTGACCAAATCCAGCGTCGACGACGCCTTCAAGGATTACGAAGTCATCTTCAACGAAGCCGTCTCGGGGCTGTCCCGTGGCAGCCCCGTGCAGTACAACGGCATCAAGGTCGGCGATGTCACCAGCCTGCGTCTGGACCCGAAAGACCCACGCCGGGTGCTGGCCCGGGTGCGCCTGAGCGGCGACACCCCGGTCAAGGAAGACACCCAGGCCAAGCTGACCCTGGCCGGGGTCACCGGCAACTCGTTCATCCAGCTCAGCGGTGGCACGCCGCAAAGCCCGGAACTCAGGGGCAAGGACGGCAAGCTGCCGGTGATCGTCGCCTCACCTTCGCCGATCTCCCGCCTGCTTAACGACAGCAGCGACCTGGTGACCAACATCAACCTGCTGCTGCACAACGCCAACCAGATGTTCTCTGAAAGCAACATCGACCGCCTGAGCAACACCTTGGCCAACCTGGAGCAGACCACCGGCGCCTTCGCCAACAAGAAGGGCGGTATCAGCGACGCCATCGAGCAACTGGCCCAGGTCGGCAAGCAGGCCAACGCCACCTTGGCCGAGACCCAGGCGCTGATGCGCAACGCCAACGGCCTGCTTGGCACCCAGGGCAAGCAGGCCATCGGCAGCGCCGAGCAGGCCATGCAGTCGCTGGCCGAAAGCGCCGCGACCATCAACAGCCTGCTGCAGGACAACCGCCAGTCCATCGATGACGGCGCCCAAGGGCTCAACCAGCTGACCCCGGCCATCCGCGAACTGCGCGAAACCCTCAACTCGCTCAAGGGCATTTCCCGGCGCCTGGAGGCTGACCCGAGCGGCTACCTGCTTGGCCGCGACAACAACAAGGAGTTCCAGCCATGATTCCATCGCTGCGCCTGCTGGCACTGGCGGCCACCCTTGGCTTGGCCGGCGCCTGCTCGATCCTGCCGCAGAGCGAACCGGTTGATCTCTACCGCCTGCCGGTGAACCAGGCCAGCCACAGCACTACCCCGGTGGACTGGTCCCTGCGCCTGAACAAGCCACTGGCCAGCGAAGCGCTGGCCGGGCCACGCATCGCCGTGATACCTCAAGGTGATGTGATCAGCAGCTACAAAGGCGCCCGCTGGAGCGACCCGGTGCCATTGCTGGTGCGCAACCGCCTGCTCGATGGCTTCCAACGTGATGGCCGGGTGCAACGGCTGAGCGCTGACGACAGTAACCTGCAGGCCGATTACGAACTGAGCGGCGAGCTGCAGGCGTTCCAGAGCGAGTATCAGCCGGGGGGCAAGGTGGAAGTGGTCATCCGCTATGACGCACGCCTGGTGCAAGGCCGCAGCCAACGCATTCTCAGCAGCAAGCGCTTCGAAGTGCGCCAGCCATTGGCAGATACCCAGGTCTCAGCCGTGGTCGCCGGCTTTGGCGCGGCCAGCGATCAGCTGGCCGGGCAGGTGGTGAACTGGACCGTGACGCAGAGCACCCAGGCTCAGGCGAAGAACCAGTAGCAGACGCAGATGGCCGCGATCACACCGGCCAGCTCGGCCAGCAAGGCGCAGCCGACAGCGTGGCGCACACGCTGGATACCGACTGCGCCGAAGTACACCGCCACCACGTAGAAGGTGGTTTCGGTGCTGCCCTGGATGGTTGCGGCCACCAGGGCCGGGAAGCTGTCGACACCGTGGGTCTGCATGGTCTCGATCAGCATGGCCCGCGCCGCACTGCCGGAGAACGGCTTGACCAGTGCAGTGGGCAGGCCCTCCACGAAGCGGGTATCCAGCCCCATCCCGTTGACCGCATGGCGAATGCCATCCAGGGCCAGCTCCAGTGCGCCCGACGCCCGTAAAACGCCCACCGCGACCAGCATCGCCACCAGGTATGGCAGCAGGCTCTTGGCCACATCGAAACCTTCCTTGGCGCCTTCGACGAAGGTTTCGTACACCTGCACCCGCTTCAACGCGCCGATCACCAGGAACAGGATGATCACCCCGAACAACGTCAGGTTGCCGAGGATCGACGACAGGCTGGCCAGTGCGGCAGCCGACAAGGTACCGAGGAAGGCCATGAAGCCACCCAGCAGCAGCGCGCCGGGGATCAGGTAGGCGAGCACCACCGGGTCCCACAGCCGCAGGCGCTGCATTACCGCCACCGATAGCAGGCCGACCAGGGTCGAGGCACTGGTCGCCAGCAGGATTGGCAGGAACACCAGCGTGGGGTCAGTAGCGCCTTGCTGGGCGCGGTACATGAAGATGGTCACCGGCAGCAGGGTCAGCGACGAGGCGTTGAGCACCAGGAACAGGATCTGCGCGTTGCTGGCCGTGGTGCTGCTGGGGTTGAGCTCCTGCAGTGCACGCATGGCCTTGAGGCCGATTGGCGTGGCAGCATTGTCCAGGCCCAGGCCATTGGCGGCGAAGTTCATGGTGATCAGGCCTAGAGCCGGGTGGCCTGGCGGCACTTCCGGCATCAGGCGGGCGAACAGCGGCCCCAGCACCTTGGCCAGCCATTCGACGATGCCGGCCTTTTCAGCGATCTTGAGGAAGCCCAGCCACAGGGTCAGGGTGCCGAACAGCAGGATCATGACCTCCACCGACAGCTTGGCCATGGCGAAGATGCTCTCGACCATCGCCGCGAAGATGCCGGCATTGCCACCGACCAGCCATTGGGCCAGGGCGGAGACGGCCGCCACCAGGAAAAAGCCGAGCCAAAGGCCGTTGAGCATCCGTGTGTTCCCCCTGAAAAATGCCCGAATGATAGCGTATCGCGGCCGGTCGCTGGAGATCTCGCAGCTGTCACAGAACCCTGTGAGAGCGGGCTTGCCCGCGAAGCAGGCAGCGCGATGGATGGCAGCGGCTTCGCCGGTGTTCGCGGGCAAGCCTGCGCCCACATGGGTCAGCAAACAACCTGGGCCATCCCACAGACAACAAAAAGCCCCGACATGTCGGGGCTTTCTGGTTCAGCAGGTTTGGCTATCGCTTGGCTGGCTCGCCAACCACCGCAGCCTGCTGCTTGTCCGCCATGAGCGAGGCGTAGTACTGCTCGCCCTTGGCGGCGTCGTACATGCCTTCCCAACGCGCAATCACCAAGGCTGCCAACGCGTTGCCGATCACGTTCAGGGCAGTACGGGCCATGTCCATGATGCGGTCGACACCGGCGATGAAGGCCAAGCCTTCCAGCGGGATGCCCACACTGCCCAGGGTCGCCAGCAGCACCACGAAGGATACCCCCGGTACACCGGCGATGCCTTTGGAGGTGACCATCAGGGTCAGCACCAGCAGCAGCTGCTGGCTCCAGGACAGGTCGATTCCGTACAGCTGGGCGATGAAGATGGCCGCGATGCTCTGGTACAGGGTCGAACCGTCAAGGTTGAACGAGTAGCCGGTCGGTACCACGAACGAGCAGATCGACTTCGGCGCACCGTATTTCTCCATCTTCTCGATTACGCGCGGCAGCACGGTTTCGGAGCTGGAAGTGGAGTAGGCGAGGATCAGCTCATCTTTCATGATGCGCATGATCTTGATGACCGAGAAGCCGAACAGGCGCGCTACCAGGCCCAGCACCATGAAGGCGAAGAAGGCGATGGCGAAGTACACCAGCAGTACCAGCTTGGCCAGCGGCAGCAGCGAGCTGAAGCCGAAGTTGGCGACGGTCACGGCGATCAGGGCGAACACACCGATCGGGGCGTAGTTCATGATCATGTGGGTGACCTTGAACATGGTCTCCGACACGGCCTGGAAGGTACGCACCAGCGGCTCGCGCAGGTCGGCCTGCAAGCTCGACAGGCCAAGGCCGAACATTACCGAGAAGAAGATGATCGGCAGCATTTCGCCACGCATCAGCGCTGCGAAGATGTTCGAAGGGATCAGGTTGAGCAGGGTCTCGATGAACGCGTGTTCATGCTGAACCTCGGCTGCAGTGGCCTGGTACTTGGAGATGTCGACGGTACCCAGGGTGCTCATGTCGATGCCGGCGCCCGGGTGGAACAGGTTGGCCAATACCAGGCCGACCACGATGGCGATGGTGGTCACCACCTCGAAGTAGAGGATGGTCTTCAGGCCGATGCTGCCCAGTTTCTTCGCATCGCCAACCCCGGCGATACCCACGATCAGCGACGAAATCACGATCGGGACGACGATCATCTTGATCAGGCGAATGAAGATGTCACCGGCGGGCTGGAGGACGTTGCTGATCCACCAGGCCTTTTCCGCGCTGAAGTGGTTCAGCAGCGCGCCGACTGCAACGCCCAGGACCAGACCGATGACGATCTGCCAGGCGAGGCTCAGTTTTGCCTTCTTCATGTCTTTACCCTTTGTTCTAGTGGTCACGGGCACCGACCGGAAAAGCGCGTAACAGAGCCGTTGGCAACGTCACGGGGAGCTTTTGGCTTCCGTCCGGGGACCTCGTGTAAGGACACCGCGAGCGAGCGACAGGGCGCTCGGGCCAGCGAAAAAGGCCGCAACTATTGCGATGGGGAAGGCTGAAATCTAATGCCGGAAACGCATACCCCATACCGATACGGCATAGGCATTCAGGTCAAAATACGCCGCGCGTAAGTCATTGATTTATAACGTTCGGAAATCCGAACAAGACCAAACCGCCATATTTAGGCAGTATTGACGGTCTATAGGCAGGGATAAAAACGGCTTGTTCGACAATCCGAATGGCCGAAATGACACTTGCGCGGCCCCCGTATCGAGCGAAAAAAAATTGATGTACGGTCAAGACAAAATGTGTCCTGAGGGTCGGAACCTGAAAGGAATCAGCAAAAACCGAAAAGGAAGTGCTAAATGAGGGTGAGGCGCCTCGGAAGCCAGGCCTGGGTCCGATGTTTGTCAGACACCCCCCCGGCCTGATGCTTCCGATTCTGCCTTTTCCTGACCCGGCCCAATCCTGGAGGTACTCCCTGTACCCCTAGGCCACTCCGATCCTGCAACAATCAGAACAGCCCGGCCCCCTGGTCATGCGCTACCCCTCCTCGGGGCGGCGCATCATAGAAGCGAGAAAGATAGAAAGGTTCCGCTTCTATTGCGTGACAGTGCGCGACCGCTGGTCAGTACCAATTTGGATCGCGCTTGAGTTGCTCTTGCAACATCGCCTTCATGCCGTCGTCCGGTTTGCCCAGCCAGCGGTACTGCGCATGGCGGGTTGGCGACTTGTCACTCGGCAAGCCTTCGGGCACTTCCACGAGCATCCCGTAGGCATCGTCCTTGTCCCAGCTGAACGCTACGATCAAGCGCTTGTAGGTGCAGTTCTGCGGCGATTCGCACAACGGGCCGACCAAATACTTGTCGCCGTCTTCAGTAACCGCAGACATCTGCTCCTGGCCGCTGCCACTCAGGTTGATCACCCAATCGGGCAAGCGTTCCTCGCCCTTGATGGTGTCCTGCCAGGTTTCCCGGTATTCGGGGTCCGAGCCGAGCAACTGCTCGACCCGGACCTGGCCGTCATTGGCCGCCAGCGCCGTTGCACTGCCGCCCAACATCAAGGCGGCGGCAGCCAAGGCTGTACAGAGCTTCCTGCTCATCTTCAACCTCGACCAC
Source organism: Pseudomonas sp. NBRC 111123 (assembly GCF_001320205.1). Classification (NCBI taxonomy): domain Bacteria; kingdom Pseudomonadati; phylum Pseudomonadota; class Gammaproteobacteria; order Pseudomonadales; family Pseudomonadaceae; genus Pseudomonas; species Pseudomonas sp. NBRC 111123. Next base: position 230,974 of record NZ_BCAZ01000002.1, on the reverse strand, counting down.
GTCCAAAGAAGAAGGAAGCTACGAACAGGACCAGGAAGACAATGAACAGGATCTTCGCAATACCTGTAGCGGCGCCAGCGATACCACCGAAGCCAAGCACTGCGGCGACAATGGCGATGATTAGGAAAGTGATAGCCCAACTCAGCATGATGCTTCTCCTTTCTTTTTTGAAATCGGTCCGGCGTCTCAGAACACCCAGCGCTGCTGGGGCACGACGTTATCCACAGTTGCCGGCGAGGTATTGCCGGTAGGCCGCTGCCCGGCAGGTTCGGCGGTATTTACCAGCGTGTTGGCGCGGGTCACCTGAATCTGCGTCAGCAGCGCGGTCTGCGCTGCGACCTGATCGGCAAGGCGCGCGGTCTGCCAGCTGTAGTAAAAGAGGCCAGCGGCCAAGGTCAGCAGCAACGCCATTCCGAGCAACAGAAACTGGTGCGCGGGCAGTGCGGCATTCAGCGAGCGTTTGACGGATGGGCGGTTCATGCCGGCTTCTCCTGCTGTAATTTTTCTATTCAAACCTGAACAGGTAATTGCAGCCTGCATGCCAGCCTTTCAATTTAAATAAAATCCTTATAAATCAATAAGTTAAAAGCATAATGATTAATGGTTGAACGCGTATCCTGCACGATGCCCTCACTGGCGTCGTGCGAATTGCACGATTCAGCCCTCAACCTTGGTCGCCACTTTCAGCAGATCGGCGTCTACACCCCGCACGCCGATGATCTCCCGGGCGATATCCACAGCGATGGTCTTCTGTTCGCTGCTGACAACCTCACCAGTAAGCCGAACCATGCCTTGCTCACTCGCCACCTTGATATTCAGCCCGTCCAGATTGCGGCTGAAGCGGAAGCTGGTCTGAATCTTGTCGACCACCCAGCTGTCGCTCGGCTGCGGTCCACGGGTGAGGCCTGACGGGTTTTCCCTCGCTTTGGCCATGGCGGCAGAATCCAGGCTGACCAGATTGTTGACCAGGTGCACGCCGTCGCTGGTGCGCGCCACCACGCCGGCCAATTCCTTGGCCTCGGCACTGTCGACCTTGCCACGCAACGTCACCACGCCTTCACTGCTTTGCACCTCGATCGGCGCTTTTTCCGTGGTTTTGCTCCACAGCAACCGAGCACGGATCACGGCAGCCAAGGTCGCATCTTCCAGCCGCTGGGCATAAGCACGCAGCTCCAGCGGGCGCTCGACCAGCTCGGCGTTGACCCGCAACTGGTTATCGACCTGCTCGATACCTCGCGTGGCCAGTGCTACATGCTCGGCCAGCTGGCGTTCGACGTCATTCTCGACTTCACCGCAAAGGCGTGCCCGCGGGCCTTCGACCTCGACCTTGATGCGAAATGGATTGAGCATCCGGTTGAGCGCTAGCGCCGTTTGCAGCGAGCCCTCCAGGCGAGCGTCCTGAACAGGGTCGGCAGACGCAGGTGTGCAAACGGACAGCAGGGCGGCCGCCAACACGGCCAGGCGGATGGTAGGGGACACGGGTGTACCTCCTTATAGTTGGCAAAAGCTGAAAATCATCGCAACCAATGTGCCAGCGTGGTGCTCTAAGCCAAGCAGCGGGAAATCCAGCGTTACGGCACAAATTGGCCATTGGCTAGCATGCAAAGGGCCGAATCCTTCACAATTGACCGTGCAACTTGCCCGATTTTTCCCACACTAATTAAAGAACTATCCGAAGGAGCGCAGGAAATGGAACCAGCCCAGGACAACCAAGGCCGCATTCTGCTGGTGGATGACGAGTCCGCGATCCTGCGCACCTTCCGCTACTGCCTTGAAGACGAAGGCTACAGCGTGGCCACGGCCAACAGCGCCGCGCAGGCCGACGCCTTGCTGCAGCGCCAGGTGTTCGACCTGTGCTTCCTCGACCTGCGCTTGGGCGAGGACAATGGCCTCGACGTACTGGCGCAAATGCGCGTTCAGGCACCGTGGATGCGGGTGGTGATCGTCACCGCGCATTCGGCGATCGACACCGCGGTCGATGCCATCCAGGCCGGCGCCGCCGATTACCTGGTCAAACCTTGCAGCCCTGACCAGTTGCGCCTGGCAACTGCCAAGCAACTTGAAGTTCGCCAGCTCTCGGCGCGTCTTGAAGCCCTCGAAGGCGAAGTGCGCAAGCCCAAGGACGGCCTCGATTCACACAGCCCGGCGATGATGGCCGTGCTCGAAACTGCCCGCCAGGTGGCCACCACCGATGCCAACATCCTCATCCTCGGCGAGTCGGGCACAGGCAAGGGCGAACTGGCCCGCGCCATCCACGGCTGGAGCAAGCGGGCGCGCAAGGCCTGTGTGACCATCAACTGCCCGTCGCTGAATGCCGAGCTGATGGAGAGTGAACTCTTCGGCCACACCCGCGGGGCTTTTACCGGTGCCAGTGAAAGCACGCTGGGGCGCGTCAACCAGGCGGATGGCGGCACACTGTTTCTCGATGAAATTGGCGATTTCCCCCTGACATTGCAGCCCAAGCTGCTGCGCTTCATTCAGGACAAGGAATACGAGCGAGTCGGCGACCCGGTCACCCGCCGCGCCGACGTGCGCATTCTTGCGGCGACCAACCTCAACCTGGACGACATGGTGCGCGAGAACCGCTTCCGCGAAGACCTGTTGTACCGCCTCAATGTCATTACCCTTCACCTGCCGCCGCTGCGCGAGCGCAGCGAGGACATCCTGACCCTGGCCGACCGCTTCCTGGCCCGCTTCGTCAAGGAATACGCCCGCCCGGCCCGTGGTTTCAGCGACGAGGCGCGCAGCGCGCTGCTCAACTATCGCTGGCCGGGCAACATCCGCGAACTGCGTAACGTGATCGAGCGCGCCAGCATCATCTGCCCGCAGGAACGCGTCGAGATCACCCACCTGGGGATGGGCGAACAACCCACCAGCAATGCACCCCGGGTAGGCGCGGCCATGAGCCTGGATGAACTGGAGCGCGCTCACATCGGCGCGGTACTTGCCGCCAGCGATACCCTCGACCAGGCCGCCAAGACCCTCGGTATCGACGCGTCCACGCTCTACCGCAAGCGCAAGCAGTACAACCTGTGAGGCTGCCGATGAGGCTGCGCACGCGGCTCTTCCTCAGCATCTCGGCCTTGGTGACCGTGGCCCTGCTGGGCCTGCTGCTGGGGTTGGTCAGCGTGCTGCAGATGGCCACGGTGCAGCAGCAATCAGTGCGCGAGACCACACACGCGCTGGAAGTGGGCCTGAAACTGCGGCAAAACCTCGGCGAGCAACTGACACTGCTGCTGGACGAGGGCACCGCCCCGGAAGACTTGCGCGCCTTGCAGGACAACTTCCAGGCGCTGCTCAACCAAGGCCTGGCGCAAGGCGGCGAGCGCTCCGGGTTCAGCAAAGCCAGCAGTAACTACCAGGCCTTCCTGCAGGCCTACCGCAACAGCCCGGCGCCGGCCCGCAGCATGGGTGTGGAACAACCACTGGGCGCGGCTTTCAACCAGGTGCGCACTGACCTGGTCGACTCGCACAAGCAGGCCCTCGATCAAATCACCCGAAGCGAAGAGTACACCCGTGACCGTGCCTTGTTGGTCAGTGGCGTGCTGGGCCTGATGGGGCTGGTGGTGCTGGTGCTCGGCTTCGTCACCGCCCACAATATCGCCCGCCGCTTCGGGCAGCCTATCGAAGCCCTGGCCAAGGCTGCCGACCAACTCGGCCAAGGTGATTTCGAAATCACCTTGCCGGTCACACAGGCCATCGAGCTCAACCAGCTGACCCGCCGCTTTGGATTGATGGCTGATGCTCTGCGCAAGCACCAGGCAACCAACGTCGATGAGCTGTTGGCTGGTCAGCAGCGCCTGCAAGCCGTACTCGACAGCATCGACGATGGCTTGCTGATCATCGATCGCCAAGGGCACCTCGAGCACCTCAACCCAGTTGCTCAACGGCAGCTTGGCTGGAACAACAGCCGCGTCGGTAGTGGCCTGGCCGAAGCCCTGCAGCGCCCAGAACTGGAGCATCAACTGCGTCAGGTACTGCGTGGCGGCAGCCTGGATCGGCCACCGGACGACCTGAGCATCGAGGTCGATGAAGAATCCCGCCTGCTGACTTACAGCCTGACCCCAGTCAGCCATCCGCAAGGGCCGATTCTGGGCGCGGTGATGGTGCTGCACGATGTGACCGAGCAACGCGCCTTCGAGCGCGTACGCAGCGAGTTCGTGCTTCGTGCCTCGCATGAGTTGCGCACCCCGGTGACCGGTATGCACATGGCATTCGGCCTGTTGCGCGAGCGGCTGAAGTTCCCGCCCGAGGCTCGCGAAAGCGATCTGCTGGAAACCATCGGCGAGGAAATGCAGCGCCTGACCCAGCTGATCAACGACCTGCTGAACTTCTCACGCTACCAGAGCGGCCTGCAGAAGCTTGAGCTTGCCCCATGCGCCATCGACGAATTGCTGGACAGGGCTCAGCTGCGCTTTGGCGAACAGGCCGCAAACAAGCAGATCGAACTGATCAAGGCGCTGGAACCGCCGCTGCCACGCATCCAGGCCGACATTGCTCAACTCGACCGGGTACTGGACAACCTGCTGCACAACGCCATTCGCCATACCGCCAATGGCGGCCGTATCCGCCTGCATGCACGGCGACACGCGGAGCGGGTGATCATCAGTGTCGAGGACAATGGTGAGGGCATCGCCTATGGCCAGCAGGGGCGGATCTTCGAACCGTTCGTGCAGGTTGGCCGCAAGAAAGGCGGCGCTGGGTTGGGGCTGGCACTGTGCAAGGAGATCGTGCAGTTGCATGGCGGGCGCATGGGCGTGTTTTCTCGCCCGGGGCAGGGCACTCAGTTCTATATGGCCCTGCCGGTCTGACGCCGTCTGCGCTCAGGGCTCATCATCGATCCGCGCCCGCCGTGGCTGCCGCCCGCGGGTCACCAGTTCGGCGAATTGCCGGGCATTGAGCGGATGGGCGAACAGCCAGCCCTGCCCATAGTTCACCCCTTCGCTGTTGAGCAGCACCGCCTGCGCCTCGCACTCGATGCCCTCGGCAATTACCCGCAGATGCAGGTCATGGGCCATGCGAATGATGTGAGGCGCCACACCGCTGCTGGCAGCGTCGTGCCCCAGGGCATCAATGAACGCCTTGTCGATCTTCAGGCAGTCCACCGGCAAGGTCTGCAGATAGGCCAGGCTGCAATAGCCCGTACCGAAATCGTCGATCAGCACCTGGTGCCCGACCGCACGCAGGGCTTGCAGGTTGTCCCGCGCCACTACCACGTCGATCAAGCCTCGCTCGGTGACTTCAAAGGCAATCTGGCTGGCCGCGACGCGGTGCAGCGCCAGCAGCCGCGCCGCCACCCGGCCAATGCGCGGCACCATCACATCGCAGGCGGCCAGGTTCACCGAGATATAAAGGTTGCGATGCGAACGCAGCAGCTGGCCCAACTGCTCCAGCACCCGTTGCAGTACAAAATCGGTGATCTGCCGGATCTGCCCGGTGTTTTCCGCCAAGGGGATGAACAAGTCCGGGCTGGTCAGCGATCCGTCCGGGCGCCGCCAACGCACCAGGGCCTCGGCACCGACACAGCGACGGCTGTCGAGCTCGATGATCGGCTGGTACAGCACCTGCAGCTCGCCCCGGCGCAGGGCATTCTGTAGCTCGGAACTCATCGAACGCCGCTGCAGGATCAGCTGCAACACCAGCCAGCCAATGCAGCACGCCGCCAGCACACTGCCGGGGAACAGCAGCCAGAGCATGCCGTTCATGCGCAACGGCAGGCTGGCCCGCGGAGCGATCAGCACCAGCTGATAGTCAGGCGACTTGGTCGGCATGCGATAGACCAGCCGATCACGCAGCTCGAACAAGGACTTCTGGCTGGGAGGTGGCCAACCACTGGTCGGCGGCCAGGCCTGGGGCGGGCCCAGCACGGGAATAGCGCGGGTGCCGTTATCCAGCACCACCAGCAAGCTGCCGCCCGGTGGCAGGTCGACCACATCGGTCAGGTGCCCGCGTGAGGTGGAAACCAGGAAATTACCCCGGGCGAGCATCAAGGCGGCGAGGTTTTCGTTGGGTTCAGTGGTTGTATTGAGCCAGTAGCTGTAGGTCGGGCCCTGGATATCCGGCGCTCGGGTTGGCACGAAGGCCCTTGCTCCCCCCCGGTTGGAGCAGGCGACATTGGCATCTACATAAGCCGCTTCATAGATGAAGCGCGACCCCAGGCCAACCTGCTGCAACACCGAAATCATCGCCGGGCTGCAGCCGCGCAGCGATTGCGCCTGCAGTTCGTCCACGCCCTCGCGCAGCTGGCCGAACACCTGCTCCAGGCGGTCGAGAAAGCGCTCGCCCTGGGCGTTCATCTGCGCGCTCTCGCTTTCCTTCATCTGCTGCAGCGCGATACCGATGCTGGCGGTCAGCAATACTGCGGCGCTGGCCAATGCTGCCAAGGAGGCCAGCATCCAGGGGCGGTAAAAAAATTGGCGCAGCGCAGAAATCAGGGCAGACATGGGCAGCATCCAGTTGATTAACAAGGTATAGCAACTGGAATGAGAATCGGCTTTGCCGTTTGGCGCCCGAATGCAATTCGCCTTAGCGCATGCGGTTGAGCACCGACAGCATCGCCGCAGTCTGCGCGTCCGGCATGCCGTCAAAACGCTGCGGACGGAAGTGCATCTGGAAGGCTGCGATGACGTGCCGCGTGGCTACATCGAGCTGCCCGGTCTGCTCGATGGCATAGCCAAAGCGCGCCAGCTCCTGCTGGTACCAGCCGATGGTCGGTGGATTGACGTTGAAGTAAGCCTGCTGACGGGCGACGGCAGTGGGCTCGGGCCAGACACCCAGGCCTGCATCCGCCAGGCGCTTCCAGGGGAACAGCGGGCCTGGGTCGAGCTTGCGCGAGGGGGCAATGTCGCTGTGACCGATGATGTGCCGCGGCTCGATGTTGTTGCGTTTGACGATGTCCTTGAGCAACGCGATCAACGACTGGATCTGTGCCTCGCTGTAGGGGTACCAGACACGTCCATTGGCGGTTTCGTCGAAGCCCGGGTTGACGATTTCGATACCAATGGAGCTGGAATTAAGCCAGGTGCGCCCCTGCCACTGACTGTCACCTGCATGCCAGGCGCGGCGGTTCTCGTCGACCAGCTGGTAGACCGTGCCAGGGCCGTCACCGATCAGGTAATGGGCGCTGACCTCGCCATGGGTCAGCAATGCCAGCGAACGCTCCAGCGAGGCGTTGGTGTAATGCAGGACGACGAACTGGATACGGTTGTCCTGGTTGGCGGAAGGGTGGCTGCGGTCGATGCGCAGGCCGGTCGAGCAACCGGCCAGCACCATCAGCAGCAATGCAGAAAATAGCGCTTTCATGTAGGAGGCCAAGGTAATCAGGCAGTAACGCAATAGCATAACGTATGCGCGTGCAGGCCACTCGCTCAGCTTTGTTCCACACGGTTACGGCCGTGCTCCTTGGCCCGGTACAAGGCGGCATCGGCGCGCTTTAGCACCTGGTCGCCACGCTCGCCAGAACGGAAGGTACTCAAACCGATGGATGTGGTGATGACCACACGTTCGCCCTTGAAATGGAACGGGCAGGCCTCGATCGCCGCGCGCAGCACTTCGGCAACTTGAGCAGCGGCTGCCGGCGATGTCTGCGGCAGCAACAGCACGAACTCTTCGCCGCCGAACCGGGCAATGAAATCACGTGCGCGCATGCGTTTGCGCAACTGGTCGGCAACGATTTTCAGTACCTTGTCGCCAGCCAGGTGGCCGTAGCTGTCGTTGATGCGCTTGAAGTGATCCAGGTCGAGAATTGCCATGGCCAGATGGCCACCGTGCTCCTGCCAGTCGATCATTTCCTGCTCGACCCGCTCGGTCCAGGCCGCACGGTTGGGCAAACCGGTCAACGGATCGATCAGCGCCTTTTGCCGCTGTTCTTCCAGGTGCTCGCGATAGCCCAGTGCCTCCTGCTCCATGCTGGCCACCCGCTCGGCCAGGCCCTGCAGGCGGCCGGCAAGCTCCTGCTCGCGGTGATCACGCTCATGCTGGTGCTCGTCCATGGTGCCAAGCAGCCCTTCCAGGCGGTTTTCCAGAATGTGCTTCAAGCTGTCCACATCGGCTGCGCCCTGCACACTGCTTTGCAGGCCATCCACCTGTTCGCGCAGCTGGCTGTCCAGTTCGCGCGCAGCGGAACTGTTGTCGGCATGACCCGCACTGGCTTCGTGCAGGTGGCTCTGGAAGGTTTCGAGGCGTTCGTTGAGCTGCTGCAGGTAAGTCTCGAATTCGTGCTGCCCGCTGTCGGTGATCGCCAGCATGAGCACGGCCAGGTCATCGAGGACCGGTATCAGTTCATACCAGTTCAGCCCGCGTGCCACCCGCTCGCGCATCTCCAGGGCCTGGGCCTTGTGGCGTTCCGGCAGGCTGAGGTCGTCCAGCAGGCCGATCAGGGTCTGCTCGATGTGTGCAGCGACCTGGCTGTAGGGCGGCTCTACCGCATCGGGAAGGGAGTAGGGGCCGTCCTCACCGTACACTTCTTCAAGTGTCGCTGGCACTTGGGCCGCCGGCTGCTCAGGCGACTCCTGCACTTCGGCAGGCTCGTCTGGCACGGACTCAGGCTCAGGCTCAAGCTCAGGCTCAGGCTGTTGCACGGCCTGCGGATGATCTTCTTGTTCAACCGTATGGGGCTCTGCGAGCACCTCTGGCTCGGCTGTATCAGCATCCTCTTCAGGCATCGGGGCAGCCACCGCCGTCGGCAGAGGTTGCAGCTCGTCCACATCACGCGGCGGCAAGTCCACCAGTACAGGCCCATCCGGTTGCGGTTGGGCTGCGGCGAGGGCGATTTCCGGCTGAGCTTGTGCAGCTACAGCGTCTTCTACCTGCGGTTGGTTATCGCGGTTACCGAACAGGCGCTGCAGCAACCCCGGCCGGGCCTCGTCATCCGCCTTGCTGAGGGAAGAAAGGGCGCGGCCTTGAAGCCCACTGAGTTCACCCAGCAAGGGTGGCAGCTCACGTGACTGAGCAACACCGCCATCGAGCTTTTTTGCCAGTTTTTTCAGAGGCCGTGCAACGTCACCTGGCAACGGCAACGCTTGAAGCTGGGTAACCAGCGCATTCAGGGCATCACTGACCTGATTCATGCGGGTTTCCCGGCGCTGTTCGGAGTCCAGCACCGCCTTTTCCAAGCGCGGAATCAGGCCGGCAAGGCCGGCGTCCATGTTGTCGCTGCGGATGACTTCGCGCATTTCCTTCATGCACTGGTCGACGACCTTGTCACTGCCTTCAGCCGCCAGGGTGCTTCGCACCAGGCCACGGCGCAACAGGTCGAGACGCGCGTCCCAGCGACGCTCGAGTTTTTCCTGCTGTTCGATGCTTTTAAGGTATTTTTCTTTCCAGCGCTCGGCTTCTTCGGTCATGCCTGGATCCGCGATGGGTAATGCATCTGTGGGCTGTGTAATTACACGCTGTCGGCGGGCCCCTCGAACACTTGAGGGCTTGCCGCGCTTTAGCTGATCTAGCTCAAGACCGGCAGCGTATCCACAGTCAGTGCATCAGGCAATCGGATCTCTACCGCAACGGGAAGATGGTCGGAAATCGGCTGTGCCAGTACCTCGACCCGTTCCAGGGTCAGGCTCGGGCTGAGCAGGATGTGATCCAGGCAGCGCTGCGGGCGCCAGCTGGGGAAGGTGGCTTCAACCTGGGGGGCGATCAGGCCCAGGTCGCGCAGGGGCGAGTGTTCAAGCAGGTCGGTAGCGTGAGTATTCATGTCCCCCATGAGCACCTGATGGCGGTAGCCGCCAATCAGCTCACGGATGTAGGCCAGTTGCAGTGCGCGCGTCTTGGCCCCCAAGGCCAGGTGCATCATGACCACGATCAGCGCATCCTCACCCTCACCGAAACGCACCAGGATCGCGCCACGGCCGGCTGGGCCAGGCAGCGGGTGGTCTTCGAGGAGTTGCGGCTTCAGGCGGCTGAGCACGCCATTGCTGTGCTGGGCGAAACGCCCGAGGTTGCGATTGAGCTGCTGGTACCAGTAGGGGAAAGAGCCCAGCTGGGCGAGGTGCTCCACCTGATTGACGTAGCCTGAGCGCAAGCTGCCGCCATCGGCCTCCTGCAGGGCCACCAGGTCGAAATCACTGAGCAACTGGCCGATTTTCTGCAGGTTGCTGGCCCGCCCCGTGTGCGGCAAGAGGTGCTGCCAGCTACGGGTCAGGTAATGCCGGTAGCGCTCGGTACTGATGCCCACCTGGATGTTGAAGCTGAGCAGCCGCAGACGACCATCCTCAGGCAGGCCAGGGGCCTGCAGGTGATGCTCGTTGACCTGCGGCTGGTGCAGGCCAATGCCGCGCGTGCTTCTGAAGCGGGGCATGGGATACGCCGCTTACTTAGCGGCGCGCTCCTTGGCGATCAGTTGGTCGGCGACGTTCAGCACGCCTTCCGGCCCGCCAGCGGTGCCCAGGTCGAAGCGGTACTTGCCGTTGACCACCATGCTCGGTACGCCGGTGATTTCGTACTTCTTCGCCAGCTCCTTGGCCTGGTTGACCTGGCCCTTGATGGCGAACGAGTTGAAGGTGGCGAGGAACTTGTCCTTGTCGACGCCCTGGGTGGCGAGGAAGTCGGCCATGTCTTTCGGGTCGGTCAGGCGCTTGCGCTGGTTCTGGATGGCGTCGAAGACTGCGGCATGAACCTTCTGCTCGACGCCCATGGCTTCGAGGGTCAGGAACATCTGGCCGTGAGCGTCCCATGGGCCGCCGAACATGGCCGGTACGCGCTTGAAGTTGACGTCCTTGGGCAGCTTGTCGACCCACGGGTTGATAGTCGGCTCGAAGTGGTAGCAGTGGGGGCAGCCGTACCAGAACAGCTCGACCACTTCGATCTTGCCTGGCTGGGATACCGGAACAGGGTTGCTCAGCTCGATGTATTCCTTGCCGGCGGTGGCAGGCTCCGCAGCCTGAACGGCAGTCATACCGAAGACGCTGGCAGCGACCAGCGCGGCGCTGAGAATCAGTTTACGCATGCTTTACTCCTGAGCATTCATTGGTCGCCTCGACGCGACCTGTGCTGAGACCGGCGGCGAAGGGCCCGAGTTCTGTAGTGTAACGGCTGCGGACAGAAAAAAGGGCGGTCCGCGCCGCCCTTTCATCTTTAGCGTTGCAGCATTAACCGAATGTTAATGCAGGCCCTGGATGTAGCTGGCCAGTGCTTCGATCTCGTGGTTGCTCAGCTTGCCGGCGATGGTGCGCATGGTCATCGCGTCGCCGTCATTGGTGCGGTTGCCCTCACGGAAGTCGGTGAGCTGTTTGGTCACGTACTGCGAATGCTGGCCGCCCAGGTGCGGGAAGCCGGCGAGGGCGATACCCGCACCATTGGGCGAGTGGCAGCCAGTACAGGCGGGCATGCCTTTTTCCAGGTTGCCGCCATTGAACAGCGCGCGGCCGCGTTCGACCAGCTTGGGATCGGCGGCACCGACGCTACCCTTCTGGCTGGCGAACCAGGCGGCGATATCGGCCAGGTCCTGGTCGCTGAAGTTGGCCAGCATGCCGGTCATTTCCAGCACGGTGCGCTTGCCCGACTTGATGTCGTGCAATTGTTTTTCCAGATAGCGCTGGCCCTGGCCGGCCAGTTTCGGGAAGTTCGGCGCCAGGCTGTTGCCGTCAGGGTTGTGGCAGGCACCACAGACGGCTGTCTTGGCCTGGCCAGCGGCGGCATCGCCTTTGATGGGTTCTGCAGCAGTGGCCGCACCTGCGACACCCAGGGTCAACAGCAGACTCACGACTAGTTTGTTCATCAGCTAATCCAACACGGCTAAGGGTGAAATGTTATGTATCGGGACTGCCGCTCATCCAAAGGATGACCAAACGGTAGTCCTCGGCACTGCAGTCCATGCACAATCCACGCGGCGGCATAGCCTTGAAACCCTGGGTAACATGCACCACCAGTTGCTCCATGCCTTGCGCCAGCCTTGGCTCCCAAGCTGCCGGGTCACCCTTCTTGGGTGCCTGTGGCAACTGCCCGGCGTGACAGGCCGCACACGTGCGGTTGTACAACGCCTCGGGATCCTGTGTAGCCTGTGCGCTGAAAAACGGCAGGAACATACCGACAGCTAGCAGCCATTTCGCCATGCGAAACGACCTGACAGGGTTGGGGGACGCGCTGCGTTCTGATGCGCGAGCTATTGTTCGACACCCCATGCACATTCCCCTTCGCTGGGAGAATGAGCACACAAAAACTGGGGCATTATATACTTCCGCCATCCAAACGGAAACGACACCGCTTGCCGGCCTAGGCTTTGGCAACACCCACATCGGATATCCCATGCAAGTCAAGAACCCCATCCTCGGCCTCTGCCAGAAAGCCAAATTCGCCCTCAGCGCTGCCAAGGTCGAACAATGCCCGGACGACCAGGGTTACGAGGTGGCTTTCGCCGGCCGCTCCAACGCCGGCAAATCCAGCGCCCTCAATACCCTGACTCATGCCAGCCTGGCGCGTACCTCGAAAACCCCAGGGCGCACCCAGCTGTTGAATTTCTTCAGTCTGGACGATGAACGGCGTTTGGTCGACCTGCCGGGCTACGGATATGCAAAAGTCCCGATTCCGCTCAAGCAGCATTGGCAGAAGCACCTGGAGGCGTACCTCGGCAGCCGCGAGTGCCTGCGCGGGGTGATCCTGATGATGGATACCCGCCACCCGATGACCGATTTCGACAAGATGATGCTCGACTGGGCCAAGGCCAGCGGCATGCCGATGCACATCCTGCTGACCAAGGCTGACAAGCTGACCCACGGTGCCGGCAAGAACACCCTGCTCAAGGTGCAGTCGGAAATCCGCAAGGGCTGGGGTGATGGCGTGACCATCCAGCTGTTCTCGGCGCCCAAACGCCTGGGCCTGGAAGAGGCCTATCGGGTGCTGGCGGACTGGATGGAACTGGAAGACAAGCCCGCTGTTTGATGGCCTCAACAGCGCCGCTCTTGTGGGAGCGGCCTTGTGTCGCGAAAGGGCTGCGCAGCAGCCCCGGCAATTTTTGCTATGAAGCTGGCACCCTGGGGCCGCTGCGCGCCCCTTTGGCGACACAAGGCCGCTCCTACGGAAGGGGTGATAGAGCCTGCAAGGCAAATTCCGGGCAAAAAAAACCCCGGACTTCGTATGGGGAGGGGGAAGTTCGGGGTTCAAGTCTGGACCGCTAGGGCGGGGTCCAGGTATCTGCCAACACTTAACACAACATAGGAGCATCGAAAGGCTTCACCAGCCATTCAGTTACTCTGAGTTCCGCTTCACCGGTTTAGTTCCGGAGCCCTCAAAACTATTTTCGATAGTTTCATGAAACCCCCGAACGAGTGGCATCGAGCCATGCCAGGATCCGCGTCACTACGTCGCAGATCCTACACACCTTTCCTGGCTCAATCAGTGAGCTTCGTCCCAATTCGAACCAACACCTGCTTCGACCACCAGCGGAACATCCAGCTGCGCGGCGTTGCTCATGTGCGTGCGAATTTCATCTTTCACCTGGTCGACCAGGTCTTCACGTACTTCCAGCACCAGTTCGTCGTGTACTTGCAGGATCACGCGCGCGTCCAGGCCGCTCTCGTTCAGCCAGTTGTCGACGTTGACCATGGCGCGCTTGATGATATCCGCGGCAGTGCCCTGCATCGGCGCGTTGATCGCGGTGCGCTCGGCGCCCTTGCGCAGGGCCGGGTTCTTGGCGTTGATGTCCGGCAGGTACAGCCGGCGGCCGAACAAGGTTTCGACGAAGCCTTGCTCCGCGGCCTGGGCGCGGGTGCGCTCCATGTAGGCCAGCACGCCCGGGTAGCGGGCGAAGTAGCGGTCGATGTAATCCTGCGACTGCTTGCGGTCGACGCCAATCTGCTTGGCCAGGCCGAACGCACTCATGCCGTAGATCAGGCCGAAATTGATCGCCTTGGCGCTGCGACGCTGCTCGGTGGTGACCTCTTCCAGCGCCACGCCGAACACTTCCGCAGCAGTGGCACGGTGCACGTCCAGATCATTGCGGAAGGCGTGCAGCAGCCCTTCGTCCTTGGCCAGGTGGGCCATGATGCGCAGTTCGATCTGCGAATAGTCCGCCGCCAGCAGCTTGTAGCCGGGGCTGGCAACGAAGGCCTGGCGAATGCGCCGGCCCTCGGCGGTGCGGATCGGAATGTTCTGCAGGTTCGGGTCGCTCGACGACAGGCGACCGGTGGCAGCCACGGCCTGTTGGTAGGAAGTGTGGATACGCCCGGTACGCGGGTTGATCTGCCCTGGCAGCTTGTCGGTGTAGGTGCTCTTGAGCTTGCTGAGGCTGCGGTACTGCATCAGCACCTCGGGCAGCGGGTAGCCTTGCTCGGCAAGCTCGTCGAGCACTGCCTCGGCGGTGGAAGGCTGGCCCTTGGCAGTCTTGCTCAGTACCGGCATGCCCAGTTTGTCATACAGAATCGCCCCCAACTGCTTGGGCGAGCCGAGGTTGAACTCCTCGCCGGCCAGCGCGTAGGCGCGCTGCTCCAGCTCGGCCATCTTTACGCCCAGCTCACCGCTTTGCACCTGCAGCAACGCTGCATCGACCAACGCGCCCTGGCGTTCGATCTTGGCCAGCACCGGCACCAGCGGCATTTCGATGTCCATCAGCACCGTCTGCACGCTCGGCGTCTGCGCCAGGCGTGCCTGCAGTGCGTGGTGCAGACGCAGAGTGATGTCGGCATCCTCGGCGGCGTAAGGGCCGGCCTTGTCCAGGTTGATCTGGTTGAAGGTCAGCTGCTTGGCGCCCTTGCCGGCGATGTCCTCGAAGGCAATGGTGGCGTGGTCGAGGTATTTCAGCGCCAGGCTGTCCATGTCGTGACGGGTGGCGGTGGAATTGAGTACGTACGACTCGAGCATGGTGTCGTAAGCGACGCCACGCATCTCGATGGCTGGCGAGTTGTTGGCAAGGATGTTGATGTCGTACTTGGCGTTCTGCCCGACCTTGGCCTTGGCCGGGTCTTCCAGCAGTGGTTTCAGCGCCAGCAGCACAGCCTCACGGTCCAATTGGGCCGGGGCGCCTTCATAGTCATGGGCCAGCGGCACATAGGCAGCTTCATTGGGCTCGACGGCGAATGACAGGCCAACCAGCTGCGCCTGCTGGGCGTCCAGGCTGGTGGTCTCGGTGTCGAAAGCAAACAGTGGCGCCTGGCGCAGCTTCTGCAGCCACGCGTCGAAGCGCGCCTGGTCGAGAATGGTCTCGTACTTGGGCTCGACCTTGGCGGCCGGCTCTTCGACCGCCGTGACGGCATCGCCGGCCTTGGCCGCATCGCGCTGCACATCGGCAATCCAGCTCTTGAACTCCATCTCGGTGTACAACGCAAGCAGCGCCTCGCGGTCAGGCTCGCCGCAGACCAACGCTTCGACTTCCACATCCAGCGGCACATCGCACTTGATGGTGGCCAGCTCATAGGACAGGAACGCAGCGTCGCGGTGCTCTTCGAGCTTTGCGGCCAGGGTCTTGGCGCCACGGATGGCCAGCCCCGGAACCTTGTCGAGGTTGGCGTACAGGTCGCTCAGGCCACCGCCGATTCCGGTCAGCAGCCCAACAGCGGTCTTTTCACCCACGCCGGGTACGCCCGGGATGTTGTCGACCTTGTCGCCCATCAGGGCGAGGAAGTCGATGATGTGCTCAGGGCCGACGCCGAACTTCTCATGCACGCCAGCGATGTCCAGCACACTGCCGGTCATGGTGTTGACCAGGGTCACATGGCCGTCTACCAGCTGCGCCATGTCCTTGTCGCCGGTCGAGATGATCACCGCGCGGCCCTGCGCCGCACTGCTGCGCGCCAGGGTGCCGATCACATCATCGGCCTCGACGCCTTCGACACACAGCAGCGGGTAACCCAGCGCCCGCACGCTGGCGTGCAAGGGCTCGACCTGCACCCGCAGGTCATCGGGCATGCTCGGGCGGTTGGCCTTGTACTCGGCGAACATGGCATCCCGGAACGTCCCGCCCTTGGCGTCGAAGACCACGGCGAACAGGCTGTCGGGGTATTGCTTGCGCAGGCTCTTGAGCATGTTCAGCACACCCTTGACCGCGCCGGTCGGCATGCCCTTGGAAGTGGTCAGCGGCGGCAGCGCATGGAAGGCGCGGTAGAGGTAGGAGGAACCGTCCACCAGGACGAGGGGCGCTTGGCTCATGAGCAGAATCAACCTTTTCGGCGGGTCCGGAGCTAGAATAGCCGGATCAATGACGACAAAGGGACTAGGTTATCATGCGTACACTCAATCGCCTGTTACTGCTCGGCCTGTTGGCAACCATGCCGGTCGTCACCCTGGCGGCGGAAGACGCCCCCTCGGCCGATCCCGAGGTGACCATTCGCACGGAAGGCGACAAAACCATCCAGGAATACCGGCAGAACGGCTTCCTGTATGCAATCAAGATCACGCCGAAAAACGGCAAGCCGTATTTCCTGGTCCGCGCCGATGGCACTGATGCCAATTTCATTCGTTCCGACCAACCGGACATGCTGATCCCGTCCTGGAAGATCTTCGAGTGGTAATCTGACGCGCGCACCGTTCACATCAACCCGGCACTTCCCGGCGGAAGTGCCCGTATGGGCTTTTTTTCATCATGTCAGTCTTCACCCCCGTGACCCGGCCTGAGCTGGAAACCTTTCTGGCGCCGTACGAGCTGGGCCGTCTGCTCGACTTCCAGGGCATTGCCGCCGGTACCGAAAACAGCAACTTCTTCGTCAGCCTCGAACGGGGGGAGTTCGTCCTGACGCTGGTCGAGCGCGGCCCGGTCGAGGACATGCCGTTCTTCATCGAACTGCTCGACGTGCTGCACGGCGCCGACATGCCGGTGCCCTATGCCCTGCGCGACCGTGACGGCAACGCCCTGCGCGAGCTGTGCGGCAAGCCGGCACTGCTGCAGCCACGGTTGTCGGGCAAGCACATCAAGGCGCCTAACGCTCAGCACTGCGCCCAGGTTGGCGAGCTGCTGGCGCACATTCACCTGGCCACCCGCGAGCGCATCATCGAGCGCCGCACCGACCGCGGCCTGGACTGGATGCTGGCATCGGGTGCCGAACTGTTGCCACGCCTGAGCACCGAGCAGGCCGCACTGCTGCAGCCTGCGCTGGACGAGATCACCGCGCACAAGGCGCAGATCCTGGCCTTGCCACGGGCCAACCTGCATGCCGACCTGTTCCGCGACAACGTGATGTTCGAAGGCACCCACCTGACCGGTGTCATCGACTTCTACAACGCCTGTTCCGGGCCGATGCTGTATGACATCGCCATCACCGTGAACGACTGGTGCCTGGATGAACACGGTGCGATCGATGTGCCGCGGGCCCAGGCGTTGCTGGCAGCTTACGCGGCGCTGCGGCCGTTTACCGCTGCCGAAGCCGAGCTGTGGCCAGAGATGTTGCGAGTAGGCTGCGTGCGCTTCTGGCTGTCGCGCCTGATTGCTGCAGAATCGTTTGCCGGGATGGACGTGATGATCCATGACCCGAGCGAGTTCGAGGTGCGCCTGGCGCAGCGCCAGCAAGTAGCATTGCACCTGCCGTTCGCCCTCTGAGCCCATCCGCGAACGCTTCTGTAGGAGCGGCCTTGTGTCGCGAAAGGGCTGCGCAGCAGCCCCAGGATTTCAGCGTCAGGGCATCGATTGATGGGGCTGCTTTGCAGCCCTTTCGCGACACAAGGCCGCTCCTACAAGGGTCGCATCCCGCCTTAGAGTTTTTCCAGGCACCCAGCCAGGTCACCACCGAGCTTCTCGAGCAGTCGCTCGTAGCCCTTGGCATCCACCGGATCTGTGCCACCCAGGGCATCCAGCTCCGCCAAGCGCACCGGAAGCCCGGCCGTCAACGTCTCGGCCAGGCGCGGCCGCAGCGGCGGCTCGCTGAACACACACGTCTTGCCCACTTCCTGGAGGCGCTTGCGCATCGCAGCCACATGCTGCGCGCCCGGCTGCACCTCGGACGCCACACTGAACACGCCCGTGTGCTGCAGGCCATAGGCTGACTCGAAGTAATCAAACGCTTCGTGGAACACGAAGTAGGGCTTGCCAGCGATACCGGCCACCCGCGCCTTGATCCGCGCATCCAGGGCATCCAGGCGCTCGGTGAAGGCCTTCAGGTTGCTCTGGTAGTGCGCGGCATTGGCCGGGTCGGCCGCTGCCAGGTCAGCCGCCATCTTCGCCGCAATCACACGGGCGTTGACCGACGACAGCCACAGGTGCGCATCCAGGCTGCCCGGGCGGTGATCATGGTCGTGGTCGTCCTGACCCTCCTCCTCATGGGAATGGCTGTCCTGGCCAAAGTGACGCAGCTTCATGCCGGCCAGCGACTGCACGGCCACTGTCGGTTTGCTGCGGCTGCCCAGCACCCGTGGCAGGAAGTTCTCCATGTCTGGGCCGATCCAGTACAGCAGGTCGGCATCGCCCACCTTGCGTACATCGGAAGGGCGCAGGGCGTAGTGATGCGGCGAAGCGCCCGGCGGCAACAGCACATCCGGGCTGCCCACGCCATCCTGCACGGCGGCTGCTATCTGCTGCAGGGGTTTGATACTGGTCAGCACACGCACGTCGGCCTGTGCCGAGCAGGCGATGAAAGCGACAAAAAGCACAAGGAATCGGGACACGATGAATACTCGACTCGTCAGAAACAGGTAACATAATAACGTCTCCATCCAGAACCGTCGCTGCCCATGTCCATCACGCCGCTGGCTCACCGTCCCCACGATCATTCCCATTGCGTGCACAGCGCCTTGTCCGAAGCCGATGCCCTGTGCACGCGCCAGGGCCTGCGCCTGACGGCACTGCGCCGGCGTGTGCTGGAGCTGGTGTGGCAGAGCCACAAGCCGCTGGGTGCCTACGACATCCTTGCCGTGCTCAGCGAGCAGGATGGCCGCCGCGCCGCGCCGCCCACCGTGTACCGCGCCCTGGACTTCCTCCTGGAAAACGGCCTCGTTCACCGCATCGCCTCGCTCAACGCCTTCATCGGCTGCAGCCACCCGGAGCACGCGCACCAAGGCCAGTTCCTGATCTGCCGTGTGTGCCACGTGGCTATCGAACTGGAGCAGGACAGCATCAGCGACGCCATTATCAACAGCGCCAAGGGCGTGGGCTTCAGCGTCGAAACCCAGACGGTGGAAATCGTCGGCCTGTGCGCCAACTGCCGGAGCGCGGCATGAGCGACGCCCTGATCCGCCTCGAGCAGGTCGGCGTCAGCTTTGGCGGCGAGGCCGTGCTCGACAGCATCGACCTTTCAGTGGCGCCCGGCCAGATCGTTACCCTGATCGGCCCCAACGGCGCCGGCAAGACCACCCTGGTGCGCGCCGTGCTCGGGCTGCTCAAACCGCACCGCGGCAAGGTCTGGCGCAAGCCGAAGCTGCGCATCGGCTACATGCCGCAAAAGATTCAGGTGGACGCCACGCTGCCGCTTTCGGTATTGCGCTTCTTGCGCCTGGTACCCGGGGTAGACCGTGCGGCTGCCTTGTCGGCACTGCAGGAAGTCGGTGCTGAACAGGTCATCGACAGCCCGATCCAGACCATCTCCGGCGGCGAGATGCAGCGCGTGCTGCTGGCCCGGGCGCTGCTGCGCGAGCCACAGCTGCTGGTGCTCGACGAGCCCGTGCAGGGCGTCGACGTAGTCGGCCAGACCGAGCTGTACAACCTGATCACACGCCTGCGCGACCGCCACGGCTGCGGCGTGCTGATGGTCTCCCACGACCTGCACCTGGTGATGAGCGCCACCGACCAGGTGGTCTGCCTGAACCGCCACGTGTGCTGCTCGGGCCACCCCGAGCAAGTCAGCAACGACCCCGCCTTTGTCGAACTGTTCGGCCAGAACGCCCCAAGCCTGGCCGTCTATCACCACCATCACGACCACAGCCATGACCTGCACGGCTCGGTCGTCGCCCCTGGCGCCCATGTTCACGGAGAGCACTGCAAGCATGGCTGATTTTCTTCTTTACGCCTTGCTTGCGGGTTTGTCCCTGGCAGTGGTCGCGGGCCCACTCGGCTCATTCGTGGTGTGGCGGCGCATGGCCTACTTCGGCGATACCCTGTCCCATGCCGCGCTGCTGGGCGTGGCCATGGGCTTCGTGCTGGATGTGAGCCCGGCCCTGGCGGTGACCGTGGGCTGCCTGCTGCTGGCAATCCTGCTGGTGACCTTGCAGCAACGCCAGCCATTGGCCTCCGACACCCTGCTCGGCATCCTCGCCCCCAGCACCCTGTCGCTGGGCCTGGTGGTGCTGAGTTTCATGCATGACGTGCGCATCGACCTGATGGCCTACCTGTTCGGCGACCTGCTGGCCATCAGCACCACCGACCTGGCCTGGATCCTCGGCGGCAGCGCACTGGTCCTGCTGCTGCTCGCCGCGCTGTGGCGGCCGTTGCTGGCCATCACCGTGCACGAAGAACTGGCCATGGTCGAGGGGCTGCCCGTGGCCGGCCTGCGCATGGCGCTGATGTTGTTGATCGCCGTGGTGATCGCCGTAGCCATGAAGATCGTCGGTGTATTGCTGATCACATCGCTGCTGATCATTCCTGCCGCCGCCGCGCAGCGTCACGCCCGCTCGCCAGAGCAGATGGCGCTGGCCGCAACGCTGATCGGCATTACCTCGGTGTGCGGTGGCCTGGCCATGTCCTGGTTCAAGGACACCCCGGCCGGGCCATCGATCGTGGTCTGCGCGGCGGTGCTATTCTTGCTGAGCCTGGCCCTGCCAAAACGTTGAAAATCAGGGTGCACACAGGTGCACCTTGCAACCTTTTCACGGGTAAAGGGTCTGTAAGACTTATTTTCGAGCGTGCGCACCTGGGTGTAGACTTGCTCGCTTTTTGCGCAAATAGAGAGTCGCAGGAATGAAGCCGTTCGCATCTCGTTATCTGCTTGTTGCCGCGTTTTCCCTGTTCCTGGCCGCGTGTTCCAGCGCGCCGGTCGAGCAGGCCGATGCACCTGCCCAAGCCGATGCCTGGCAGCAGCTGCAACAGAGTATCGCCAGCAACGAGCTGGCCACCGCCGAAGACCAGCTGGCGGCGCTGCAGGCGCAGTCGCCCGATGATGCTCGCCTGGAGCAAAACCAGCGCCAGCTGGCCGAGGCCTATCTGAAACGTAGCCAGATTGTGCTGCAGAAGGGCGACGTCAATGCTGCCGCCACCGCGCTGGCACGGGCCCGGGCGTTGATGCCACAGGCACCGGCGGTGACCGGCGGCGATGCCGTGACCCAGGCGCGCAAGGCAGAACTGGAAAAGGCAGAAGCGGCCTTGAAGGCTGCCGAGGCCAAGCCACAGGCGCGTGTGATCGACCCGACGGCGCCGAGCACCGTGATTGCACTGAAGACCACCGACATTCGGGCGATGCGCCGCCAGCTCGACGAAATTGCCAAGGACGTGGTCAATTACCAGTGCGAGGTGGTGTTCCAGGTGCCGCGCACGCAGGATGCGCCTTGGCTCAAGAACCTGCTGGAGAAGCGCGTGCACAAGCTCGACAGCGGTTTCGAGCTGAAACAGAAGCATGAGATCCAGCGGTCGATGCCGGCGCAGGTGGTGCTGGTCCCGCATCAGCGTTGAGAATCTGGGGCGCTACGCGCCCCTTTCCGATCAGTCCGGCGCCCCGGCAAGGCGCGCCTACAAGGACTTGCGATTTCCTGTAGGAGCGGCCTTGCGTCGCGAGAGGGCTGCAAAGCAGCCCCCTAGGCCGGCACAGCCTCAGCAGCAGCTTCCCGCTCCCACACCCGGTGCCCTTCAACTGCTTTGACAAAGGCATCCACCACCTTCTGCTCATCCCCAAGCAGCAACCCCTTGTCCTCCTTGAGCCCAAGCTCCTTCGCCAGCTCCTTGGTCAACACCATTGCCTTCAGATGCTTGTAGCCCTCCAGCAGAAAGTGCTTCGCCAGCCCACTGGAGCCCAAGGCCTTGTCCACCCCCTTGGGCACGACAATCCCGTCGAACATGATCGACGGCATCCCCTCCATCGACGCATCTACCGGCAACGCCTTGCCATCCGCCGTCTTCACCGGCGCCGAAGTCGGCCCCAGAAGCATTGGCCGTGCGCTTTCGGCTTCCAGCGCCTTGACCAGCTTGTCGACACTTGCGCCATCCACACCATCGGCGACCAACACTGCAATCTTGCGCCCCTTGATACCCACATCACCAGGGTGGTTCATCTGGCTCAACGCCTTTGACTGCGCGGGGTTGCTACCTTTCACCTGCACCGTTCCCTGCTTCGGCGCCGGCAGCCCGAGGTTAGCCGCCACCGCCGCCGCCAGCTTCAGGTCGATATTGGCGAGGATCTCGTTCACCTCACGCTGGCGGATGCTCTCACGCTCCACCTTGCCCAATTCAAAGCTGTAAGCCTTGATGATGTGCTGCTGCTCGGTCGCGCTCATGCTCTGGAAGAACAGCCGTGCCTGGGAGAAGTGGTCGCCGAACGATTCGCTGCGCTGGCGGATCTTGTGCGCATCGATGCGCTCCTGATAACTCTCGAAGCCACCGTCCTGCGCGGCAGGCGGCGTCTCTTTGGGCCAGCCGCCATCGATGGAATTGGGCTCATACGAAGCCCGGCCCTTGTCGATAGTCATGCGGTGCATGGCATCGCGCTGGCTGCTGTGGTTCGGGGCCACTGGGCGGTTGATCGGGATCTCATGGAAGTTGGGGCCACCGAGGCGGCTGATCTGGGTATCGGTGTAGGAGAACAGCCGGCCCTGCAGCAACGGGTCGTTGCTGAAATCGATGCCAGGCACGATATGCCCCGGGCAGAACGCCACTTGCTCGGTCTCGGCAAAAAAGTTGTCGGGGTTGCGGTTGAGCACCATCTTGCCCAGCGGGGTGACGGGTACCAACTCCTCCGGGATGAGCTTGGTCGGGTCGAGCAGGTCGAAGTCGAACTTGTGTTCATCGGCCTCAGGCACGATCTGCACGCCCAGCTCCCACTCAGGGTAATCCCCGGTCTCGATCGCATCCCAGAGGTCACGGCGGTGATAGTCAGTGTCCTTGCCTGCAAGCTTTTGCGCCTCGTCCCACAGCACCGAGTGCACGCCCTGGCGGGGCTTCCAGTGGAACTTGACGAAACTGGCCACGCCCTCGGCATTGATCATGCGGAAGGTGTGCACGCCAAAGCCCTCCATCATCCGCAGGCTACGTGGAATGGCGCGGTCGGACATGGCCCAGATCACCATGTGCGCAGACTCCGGCACCAGCGAGACGAAGTCCCAGAAGGTGTCGTGAGCCGAGCCGCCGGTAGGCATCTCATTGTGCGGTTCGGGTTTGACCGCATGCACGAAGTCGGGGAACTTGATCGCATCCTGGATGAAAAACACCGGCATATTGTTGCCAACCAGGTCGAAATTACCTTCATCGGTGTAGAACTTGACGGCAAAACCGCGCACATCGCGCACTGTGTCCCCTGAGCCACGCGGGCCCTGCACCGTTGAAAAGCGCACGAACACCGGGGTGATTTTCTCAGGGTCCTGCAGGAATCCGGCTTTGGTCAGCTCGGCATGGCAGCCATAGCTCTGGAAGTAGCCATGGGCACCAGTGCCGCGGGCGTGGACGATGCGTTCAGGAATGCGCTCGTGGTCAAAGTGGGTGATCTTCTCGCGCATGATGAAGTCTTCGAGCAGCGACGGCCCGCGTGCGCCGGCTTTCAGGCTGTTCTGGTTGTCTGCGATTTTCACACCTTGGTTGGTACGCAGTGCCTGCCCGGTTGCGTCGCTGCGAAATGTTTCCAGGCTTTGCAGCTTGGCGTTGGTGTTGGCCCGGTCAGGGGTCTGGGTACCGGCGGCCTCGCTGTGCTTGGGCGCGTCCGTCTTCTTGCTGGGCATGGTCGGCTCTCCTCATCAGTCTTCAGGCGTGCCCGTGTCGGGCTTGTTCAAGTAGTGACTGGAGGGCACTGTCGAGCGTTCAATCAGGATTACCGGTTGTCGCGATATGCCCGAAGGATTGGTGCATTACGAAATAAATGCTAAGAACAGCTATGGGAAAAGGCTAAAATGCGCGACCCCAGCTAACCGCTGCCCCAAATTCCATGCGCCCCACAAGGTTCGCTACGTGATCGAGTTCCAACAGGTACATAAAACCTACCGCGTTGCCGGTAGGGAAATCCCCGCGCTGAATCCGACCAGCCTGACCATCGAAAATGGCCAGGTGTTCGGCCTGATCGGCCATTCCGGCGCCGGCAAGAGCACCATGCTGCGCCTGATCAACCGCCTCGAAGAACCTTCCGGCGGCACGATCATCGTCGACGGCGAAGACGTCACCGCGTTCAACGCCAGCCAGCTGCGCGGCTTCCGTCAGCAGGTCGGGATGATCTTCCAGCACTTCAACCTGCTGGCTTCCAAGACGGTCGCCGACAACGTCGCCCTGCCGTTGACCCTGGCAGGCGAGCTGTCGCGCAGCGAGATCGACAAGCGCGTCACCGAGCTGCTGGCCCGCGTCGGCCTGCAGGACCACGCGAAGAAATACCCGGCCCAGCTTTCCGGCGGGCAGAAGCAGCGCGTCGGCATCGCCCGGGCGCTGTCCACCAACCCGAAGATCCTGCTGTGCGACGAAGCCACAAGCGCCCTCGACCCGCAGACCACCGCTTCGGTGCTGCAGCTGCTGGCCGAGATCAACCGTGAGCTGAAGCTGACCATCGTGCTGATCACCCACGAAATGGACGTGATCCGACGGGTCTGCGACCGCGTGGCGGTGATGGATGCCGGCCAGATCGTCGAGCAAGGCTCGGTGGCCGAGGTGTTCCTGCACCCGCAGCATCCGACCACCAAGCGCTTCGTCCAGGAAGACGAGCAGGTCGACGAAGGCGAGCAGCGCGACGACTTTGCCCACGTGCCAGGCCGCATCGTGCGCCTGACCTTCCAGGGCGACGCCACTTACGCCCCACTGCTGGGCACCGTGGCCCGCGAAACCGGTGTGGATTACAGCATCCTCGCCGGGCGTATCGACCGCATCAAGGATGTCCCCTATGGCCAGCTCACCCTCGCCCTGATCGGCGGTGACATGGAAGCGGCGTTCGCCCGCTTCAAGGCAGCTGACGTACATATGGAGGTACTGCGTTGATGGACGCCCTGAATTTCTTCGCCAACGTCGACTGGGCCGAAATCTGGCTGGCCACCGTCGATACCATGATCATGCTGTTCGGCTCGCTGTTCTTCACCGTGCTGCTCGGCCTGCCGCTGGGCGTGCTGCTGTTCCTCTGCGGGCCGAAGCAGATGTTCGAGCAGAAGGGCGTGTACGCGCTGCTGTCGCTGGTGGTCAACATCCTGCGCTCGCTGCCGTTCATCATCCTGCTGATCGTGATGATCCCGTTCACCGTGCTGATCACCGGCACCTCGCTGGGTGTCGCCGGCGCCATCCCGCCGCTGGTGGTGGGGGCCACGCCGTTCTTTGCGCGCCTGGTGGAAACCGCCCTGCGTGAAGTGGACCGCGGCATCATCGAGGCCACCCAGTCGATGGGCGCCACCACCCGCCAGATCATTACCAGCGCACTGCTGCCAGAAGCCCGCCCGGGCATCTTCGCGGCGATTACCGTCACCGCCATCACCCTGGTGTCGTACACCGCCATGGCCGGTGTGGTCGGCGCTGGCGGCTTGGGCGACCTGGCCATCCGCTTCGGCTACCAGCGCTTCCAGACCGACGTGATGGTGGTCACCGTGGTGCTGCTGCTGGTCCTGGTTCAAGTCCTGCAGAGCGTGGGCGACAAACTGGTCGTGCATTTTTCCCGTAAGTAACCCCAATGGGGTCGGCCCGGCCGACCCGTTCGGGGGCCGTCGCGGCCCTCACAAGGAGTGATTCATGAAGAAGCTGCTTGCTGTCGCTGCCGCCGTTGCGGCCTTCTCGGCCCACGCCGGTGATCTTTCCGTCGCGGCCACCCCGGTGCCGCACGCCGAGATCCTCAACTTCGTCAAACCGCAACTGGCGAAAGAGGGCGTCAACCTCAAGGTGAAGGAGTTCACCGACTACATCCAGCCGAACGTGCAAGTCGCCGAAAAGCGCCTGGATGCCAACTTCTTCCAGCACCAGCCGTACCTGGATGAATTCAACAAGGCCAAGGGCACCAACCTGGTCAGCGTTGCCGGCGTGCACATCGAGCCGCTGGGCGTGTATTCGGCAAAGATCAAGAAGCTCGACGAGCTGTCCTCCGGCGCCACGGTGGTCATCCCCAACGACGCCACCAACGGTGGCCGCGCACTGCTGCTGCTGGACAAGGCCGGCGTGATCAAGCTCAAGGACAACACCAACATCCTGTCTACCGTGAAGGACGTTGCCGAGAACCCGAAAAGCGTGAAGTTCCGTGAGCTGGAAGCGGCCACCATCCCGCGCGTGCTGACCCAGGTCGATATCGCCCTGATCAACACCAACTATGCGTTGGAAGCCAAGCTGAACCCTGAGAAGGACGCGCTGGCCATCGAAGGCAGCGACTCGCCGTACGTGAACATCCTGGTTGCCCGCCCGGACAACAAGGACTCGGATGACATGAAGAAGCTGGCAGCAGCGCTGCATTCGCCTGAGGTGAAGCAGTTCATCAACGAGAAGTACAAAGGCGCTGTGGTTCCGGCCTTCTAAGCCGTCATATCGCGCGGGATGCTTCGCGGGTAAACCGGCTACCACAGGTACGGCACAGGCTTTGAGCCTTGTGCTACCCCTGTGGGAGCGGGTTTACCCGCGAAGCTTTTACAGGCCACTCAATCCCGTTTCACCAGACCGGGCAACTGCGCCACCAGCTTCTGGTTGTTGAACGGCGCACGAATGAACCCGCGCTGGCGCCCATCCGGCCCGACGACCGCCAGGTTGCCGCTGTGGTCAACGGTATACCCCGGCTTGCTGGTATCCGCCGGGATGAACGGAATGCTCAAGGCATTGGCCAGTTTCTGGGTATCCTCGATCGACCCCGCCACCCCGACGAAATCCTTGTCGAAATAGCCCAGGTACTGCTTCAGCTGGTTCGGCGTATCGCGGTTCGGGTCCACACTCACCAGCACCACCTGCAGCCGGTCCACGGCCTCTTTGGGCAGCTCGCTCTTCACCTGGCGCAACTGGGCCAGGGTGGTCGGGCAGATGTCCGGGCAGTAGGTGTAGCCAAAGAACAGCAGCGACCACTTACCCTTGAGGTCGTCCAGTTGCACCGGCTGGCCATCCTGATTGGTCATGGTCACGTCGGCCACCGCGCGGCTCTGCGGCAAGAGAATGATGCCGGCGTCGATCAGCTCGGTCGGGTTGAGCTGGCCACGGCCATTGAGCACTTTGTTGACGGTAAGGCCCAGGATCAGCGCGACCAGGGCGACGAGGATGAAGACGGTTTTCTGGGTTCGAGTCATAGATTCAGCAACAGGTAGTGGTCAACGAGCAACGCGATGAACAGCGCGAACAGGTAACCGATGGAGTACTTGAAGGTTCCGATCGCCGCGTGCGGCCGGCTGCCACGGTACAACACCCAGGCCCATTGCAGGAAGCGCAGGCCCAGCGCCAGGGCACAGGCCAGGTACAACAGGCCGCTCATGTGGATGGCATACGGCAGCAGGCTCACCGCCAGCAATATCAGGCTGTACAGCAGGATATGCAGCTTGGTGTAACGCTCGCCGTGGGTCACCGGCAGCATCGGGATATCGGCCTTGGCGTATTCCTCCTTGCGGTGGATGGCCAAGGCCCAGAAGTGCGGTGGCGTCCAGGCGAAGATGATCAGTACCAGCAGCAGGGGCTCGGCGCTGATATGGCCGCTCACTGCAACCCAGCCCAGCAACGGCGGTGCGGCGCCGGCCAGGCCGCCAATGACGATGTTCTGTGGCGTGGCGCGCTTGAGAAAGCCGGTATAAAGCACTGCATAACCGAGCAAGGAGGCCAGGGTCAGCCAGGCAGTCAGCGCGTTGGTGAACACCAGCAGCAGGGCCATGCCAAGCAGCGCCAGAGCCAGGGCGAACAGCAATGCGGGCAACGGCTCGACTCGGCCTTGGGCCAACGGGCGTTTGTGGGTGCGCGCCATCAGCGCGTCGATGCGCCGGTCCACTACATGGTTGACCACGGCTGCGCTGCCTGCGCACAGGGCAATCCCCAAATTGCCGAACAGCAGCACGCTCCAGCTGACCCCGGCGCGGGTCGCCAGGAACATGCCCGCCAGCGAGGTGATCAGCATGAGCACCACCACTTTGGGCTTGGTCAGCTCCAGGTAATCGCGCCAACCGGAACGCCTTGCGCTCAGAAGCGTCGCCACGAATCGTTCCTCATGTGGTGGGTGATGCTTACCCCGGCCACGGGCCGCAGGCGCCAGCCATGGCCAACCCCGACGCGCACCTTGTCGACCACGCGAATGCGGTAGTTCACCAGCACCATGCTCAGCAGCAGCAGGGCACCTCCAGCGTTATGCGCCACTGCCACGGCCAGCGGCAGGTGGAACAGCACATTGCTGACGCCCAGCCCGATTTGCACTGCCAGCGCCAGCAACACCAGCCGCGACAGGCCTGGGAGGCCACAGCGGTGCAGCTTCCAGCTGAGCATCAGCAATACACAAGTCACCAGTAGCGCGCCCAAACGATGGCTGATGTGGATGGCCGTGCGCGCATCGCTGTCCAGTTGCCCACCCAGGTAATTGGGGCCGACATGCTGGGTGAGGTGGAAGCCGTTGCTGAAGTCTGCCGCCGGCCACCACTGGCCATGGCAGGTGGGCAGGTCGATACAAGCGACTGCCGCATAGTTGGCACTCACCCAGCCACCCAGGGCGATCTGGCCGATCACCACCAGCAAGGCCAGCGCGGCTATGCGCCGAAGGCTGAGCGGCAGTTTCGGCAAGGGCGCAAAAGCCCGGGACAGACGCAGGGACAGCAGAAACAGCAAGCTCAAGGTGGTAAAACCGCCCAGCAGGTGCGCGGTGACCACTTGAGGCCACAACTTGAGGGTGACGGTCCACATGCCAAACGCCGCCTGCGCCAGCACCACGCCCAGTAACAACAGGGGCAGGCGATAGGGCTGGCCATCGCGGGCATGCCGGCGCACCGCCTGCAAGGCGAGCAGGGCGATCACCACGGCGAGGGAGCCGGCGAAGTAGCGATGGACCATTTCGGCCCAGCCCTTGGCTTCTTCCACCGGATGGTCAGGGAAGTGCAGTCCGGCATGGGCCAGCTGCGCTTCGCTCTTGGGCACGCTGATGAAGCCATAGCAGCCAGGCCAGTCGGGGCAGCCGAGCCCGGCGTGGGTCAGCCGGGTGTAGGCACCGAGCAGGACGACCAGCAGCGCCAGCAGGGTGGCGAACACAGCGATGCGGAAACCAGGTCTGGCCATGGCAGGCTCCTAGCCGATGTTGGACAGCTTGAGCAGGTGACGCAGGTCGTCGAGCACGTGCTTGCCGTTGACCTTGGCGTCGTAGCGCAGCACCAGGTTGCCGTGCGGATCGACAATCCACAGCTGCGGGCCGGGCTCGCCAACCTTCTGCAAGTAGCGCTGGGCATCCAGTGGGTAGCGTTGCAGTTGCGGATACTCGCGCTGCAGCAGCGCCTGGTAATCGCTGCCCAACGGTTGGGCAGCAGCCAGCGCATGGCTGGCA
Organism: Pseudomonas sp. NBRC 111123; assembly: GCF_001320205.1. Lineage (NCBI taxonomy): Bacteria > Pseudomonadati > Pseudomonadota > Gammaproteobacteria > Pseudomonadales > Pseudomonadaceae > Pseudomonas > Pseudomonas sp. NBRC 111123. Next base: position 201,560 of record NZ_BCAZ01000002.1, on the reverse strand, counting down.
CGGCTGGCGTCACGGCCCAGGCCTACCTGGATCTGCCGCACCAGGTACACCAGGCGCTGACAGTCCTCGGCGCAAACTGCGGGTGCGCTGACCAGCAGTTGCCAACGTTGGTCCTCACCTGCAATGCCGATGTCGGTGCGGGTCTCGCCGTTGCCGATCATCGCACCGTGGTAGCTGCGGCCCTCCGGCACCCAGAACTGGAGCTTGTACATGCAGGTGGCCAGGATCATCGGGCCGAGCACCACCAGCAGAATCAGAATCAGCTGCAAACGCCCGCGGGCTCTGGGCTTGCTACGTTCAGGCAGGTCCAGTGGAGTGGCGGTGGCCATGCTGTTTCTCCTTGTTTTTGTGCCAGCCGAAATAGAGGTAGAGCAGCACCAGCGCGATGGCCAGCGCAAACCATTGCACGGCGTAACCGAGGTGTTTTTCCGGGCCCATGGCGACTATCGGCCAGTCCAGCCGATAAGCCGCCGGGCCAGGCTCCAGGCGTACTTCATGGGCGAAGCCTTCGCGATCAAGCTGCTGCCACAACTGAGCAGCGTCGACCGCGGTGAGCAGGTGCGGCCACTGACCGCCAACCGGATCGGGGTGCAGCTGGAAGGTGCTGCCCGGCGCTACATACACCGACGCGTTCAGTGCCAGGGCTTGGTCGGGCGTGTCGAAGTGCACCGGTACGCGGCGGTCCGGCCACGCCAGCCAGCCGCGGTTGACCAACAGCCACAGGCCGCTGGGCTGGTCATGGAAGGGCTGCAGCAGCTCGACACCTGCCTGGCCGTCACGCATACGGTTGTCCAGCAGCAGGCTGTGCTGGGCGTCAAAGCGGCCGTAGAGGTGCACCCGGCGGTAAGCGGCGTCCTGCGTCTGCAGCAACTGGGTGGTTGCAAGCGGGGCATCGACCTCGCGCTCGGCATAGGTGGCCAGCAGTACGCGCTTCTGCTCGGCCCGGCTGAGCTGCCAGCAGCCGAGCGCGATCAGCCCCGGCAGTAGCGCGAGCACTACCAAGGTCGGTATCCAGCCCGGACGAAACGGCCTCACCGGCGCCTCGCTATACTTATCCACATCACCGCATCCCCCCGGAGAAGCGCCATGCTCAAGGCCGCGATAGTCCTGATGCTGTTGGCCACGGTTGCCAGCCTGTTCAGTGGCCTGGTGTTCCTGGTCAAGGACGACGACCACTCGACCCGCCTGCTCAAGGCCCTGACCGTGCGAGTGACCCTGGCGGCCCTGACCGTCGGCCTGGTCGCCTGGGGCTTCATCAGTGGCCAGTTGGTCTCCCACGCCCCGTTCTAGCTACTTCACCGCTCCTACAAAGGGCCCTCTATGGCCTGTCAGAGCACATACACGAAGATGAACAGCCCCACCCACACCACATCGACGAAGTGCCAGTACCAGCTCGCTGCCTCGAAACCGAAGTGTTTGTCTGGGTTGAAGTGCCCGCGCAGGATGCGCACGAACATCACGATCAGGATGATCGTGCCCAAGGTCACGTGGGCCCCGTGGAACCCCGTGAGCATGAAGAACGTCGCGCCATAGATGCCCGAACCCAGCGTCAGCCCCAGCTTGGTGTAGGCCTCGTGGTACTCGTAGGCCTGCAGCGAGATGAAGCTGAGCCCCAGGAGAATGGTCAGCGCCATCCAGAATTTCAGCGGGCCGCGGTGGTCACGGCGCAGGGCGTGGTGAGCAATGGTGATGGTCACGCTGGAGCTGACCAACAATACGGTGTTGATCAGCGGCAGGTGCCACGGGTTGATTACTTCCTTGGGCGGTGGGAACAGTTTCGGGTCCGGTGTGTGCAGCAAGGGCCAGGCGAACTCGAAGCTCGGCCACAGCATATGGGCGATGCCCTTGTGCCCTTCACCGCCTAGCCAGGGCCCGGCCAGCACGCGCACGTAGAACAGCGCACCGAAGAAGGCCATGAAGAACATCACTTCCGAAAAGATGAACCAGCTCATGCCCCAGCGGAACGAGCGGTCCAGTTGCGGGCTGTACAGCCCGGCGCGGCTCTCGCGAACTACCGAGCCAAACCAGCCGAACAGCATGTAGGCCAGGAACAGCGCGCCGACGAAGAAGATCAGCGGCCCGTGTGACGACGGGTGGCCGGCCTTGAGGTCGTTGAACCAGGTGCCCAGGCCGAACACCGTGATGAACATGCCGATAGTGGCAATGATCGGCCACTTGCTCTGCGCCGGAACATAGTAATGCTCATGACTTGCCATTGCTGTTCTCCTTCCCTCAACGGGCGCCCTGGACGTCCTGTACCGCGGCATGGGCGACCGGCGGATGACGCGCAGTGATGTCGAACAAGGTGTAGGCCAGTGTCAGGTGCTTCACGCTGGCCGGCAGGTCGCGGTCGACGATGAAGCGCACCGGCATCTCGATGCGTTCGCCGGGCTGCAGCACCTGCTGGGTAAAGCAGAAGCACTCGGTCTTGTGGAAATACGCCGCGGCCTCGGCCGGGGTGATGCTGGGTATCGCCTGCGCACTCATCGGCCGGTTGGTCGGGTTGTGCGCAATGAAGATCATCTGGTTCACCGCCCCAGGGTTGACCTCAAGCTGGTCGGCGGTGGAGTAGAAGTCCCAGACCATGTCGCTGGCGTTGGTCGACATGAACTGCACCCGTACCGAACGCGTCGGGTCGCTGACCTGGCTGCCCTCGTATTGCCCGCCGGTCTTGCCATTGATGCCGAATGCCTTGCACATCACGTCATACATGGGCACCAGGGCGAAGCCAAAGCCGAACATCACCACCGTCAGCAGCAGCAGGCGGGAGACCAGGCGCTTGAGCGACGAGCCTTTCATGGCGGCGCTCCTACTTCACTTCCGGTGGGGTCTGGAACGTGTGGTAAGGCGCAGGCGAGGGGATCGACCATTCCAGGCCCTCGGCGCCATCCCAGGGCTTGGCCGGGGCAGGTGCGCCGCCACGGATGCACTTGATGACGATGAACAGGAAGAACAGCTGCGTGGTGCCGAACAGGAAGGCCCCGATCGACGACACCATGTTGAAGTCGGCAAACTGCAGGTTGTAGTCGGGAATACGCCGCGGCATCCCGGCCAGCCCCACGAAATGCATGGGGAAGAAGGCCATGTTCATGCCGACGAACGACAGCCAGAAATGCAGCTTGCCGAGGGTCTCGTCATACATGTGGCCGGTCCATTTCGGTAGCCAGTAGTAGGCCGAGGCAAAGATGCCGAAAATCGCCCCGGGCACCAGCACATAGTGGAAGTGCGCCACCACGAAGTAGGTGTCGTGGTACTGGAAGTCCGCCGGGGCGATGGCCAGCATCAGCCCGGAGAAACCTCCGATGGTGAACAGGATGACGAAGGCAATGGCGAACAGCATCGGCGTCTCGAAGCTCAACGAGCCTTCCCACATCGTGCTGACCCAGTTGAACACCTTCACCCCGGTGGGCACGGCGATCAGCATGGTGGCGTACATGAAGAACAGCTCGCCGACCACCGGGATGCCGACCACGAACATGTGGTGGGCCCAGACGATGAACGACAGGAAGGCAATGGCGCCGGTGGCGTACACCATGGAGGTGTAGCCAAACAGTGGCTTGCGCGAGAACGCCGGGATGATCGAACTGACCGCGCCGAAAGCCGGCAGGATCATGATGTACACCTCGGGGTGGCCGAAGAACCAGAACACATGCTGGAACAGCACCGGGTCACCCCCACCGGCGGCGCTGAAGAAGCTGGTGCCGAAGTGGATATCCATCAGCATCATGGTCACCACGCCGGCCAGCACCGGCATCACCGCGATCAGCAGGAACGCGGTGATCAACCAGGTCCAGACGAACAGCGGCATCTTCATCAGCGTCATGCCCGGGGCGCGCAGGTTGAGGATGGTGGCGATCACGTTGATCGCGCCCATGATCGAGCTGATGCCCATCAGGTGGATGGCAAAGATGAAGAAGGTAACGCTGGCCGGGGCGTAGGTGGTCGACAGCGGGGCGTAGAAGGTCCAGCCGAAATTCGGCCCGCCGCCCGGGCTGAACAGGGTCGAAACCAGCAGCAGGAAGGCCGCCGGCAGCAGCCAGAAGCTGAAGTTGTTCATCCGCGGCAGGGCCATGTCGGGCGCGCCGATCATCAGTGGGATCATCCAGTTGGCCAGGCCGACGAAGGCCGGCATCACCGCGCCGAACACCATGATCAGGCCATGCATGGTGGTCATCTGGTTGAAGAACGCAGGCTCCACGATCTGCAGCCCGGGCTGGAACAGCTCGGCGCGGATGACCATGGCGAACGAGCCGCCGAGCAGAAACATCATGAAGGCGAACCACAGGTACATCGTGCCGATGTCCTTGTGGTTGGTGGTCAGCACCCAGCGCATCAGGCCCTTGGCCGGGCCGTGGGCGTGGTCATGGCCCTGGGCGTGGTCGTCGATCACTGCACTCATGTCCTGTCTCCTGCAATCCGCTGATTGCCGCGCAAAACCCGGTTCACTTGGCTTCTGCCTGCTTGAGCGCCAGCACGTCCTTCGGCGTGACCATGTCGCCCTTGTTGTTGCCCCAGGCGTTGCGCTCGTAGGTGACCACGGCGGCGATGTCGACTTCCGAAAGCTGCTTGCCGAACGCGGCCATCGCCGTGCCCGGGCGGCCGTGGTACACGGTGCTCAGGTGTTCTTCCTTCGGCCCGGTGGCCACTTTCGAGCCTTTGAGCGCCGGGAACATCGGTGGCAGGCCCTGGCCCTCGGCCTGGTGACAGGCCACGCAGGTGGTGTGGTAGACCTTGTCGCCACGCTCGACCAGCTCTTCGAGCGTCCAGTCCTTGCTGGTCAGTTCCTTGAGCTTGGCGGCCTCGGCCTTGCGCTCGCCGAGCCAGGTGTCGTAATCGGCCTTGGACTTGACCTCGACCACCACCGGCATGAAGCCGTGGTCCTTGCCGCACAGCTCGGTGCACTGGCCGCGATAGATGCCGGGCTTCTCGATACGGGCCCAGGCTTCGTTGACAAAGCCTGGGATGGCGTCGCGCTTGACCGCGAAGGCCGGCACCCACCAGGAGTGGATGACGTCGGCGGCGGTCACCAGAAAGCGCACCTTGGCACCCACCGGCAGCACCAGCGGCTGGTCCACTTCGAGCAGGTAATGCTCGTCCTTGGGCGCCTTGTTATGAATCTGATCGGAGGGGGTGGCCAGGTTGCTGAAGAATTCCACATCCTGGCCCAGGTACTTGTAGTGCCACTTCCACTGGTAGCCGGTGACCTGGATGTCAAGGTCCGATTCGCTGGCGTCATAGATGTCGATCAGGGTCTTGGTGGCTGGAATGGCCATGGCCACCAGTATCAGGAAAGGGACGATGGTCCAGAGGATTTCCACCCAGGTATGCTCGTGGAAATGCGCAGGCTGCTGGCCAGTGGAACGGCGGTGGATGACCATGGACCAGAACATCGCACCAAACACAACGATGCCGATGATCACGCAGATCCAGAAGATCGTCATGTGCAGGTCGAACACGGCGTTGGAGACTTCCGTCGCCCCCGGGTGCATGTTCACTGTCCAGGCGGCGTTGGCCTGACCAAAAACCGACCACAACAGGAGGCCCATCCAGACATGTGGATGTCGCATCATTGCGGGTTCCCCTTCTCGTTCTTGTAGTCCCGGAGGCGTGGCCTGCGGCAAGAGGGAACGGCGGTCAAGACTACCTGGCTTCGACGACCGAGCCCCTGCAAAAGCAGTCGGGCCTCATCAACGAATCACGTTCCACCGGAGTATAGACAGCGACCAATGGCACGCAACGGCACCGGTGAAATGAACTTCACGAATCAGGAAAAAGCCTGCAAAGGCCCGGGCTTGATGGGTTATGGCAAAATACTGGCATCGCGATATGCCGAACTGCGCACACGTTTGCGCGATTTATAACAAATGCGTCTTAGGTATTCTGTATACCGAGCTAATTTAGTGTCTTCCGTCTGAAACGTCTTGTCCCTGGAGTTGTCATGAACATCGCCGCTGTACGCGAGCAGATTAGCCAAGCCCACGATCACGAACGCCGCACCGGCCAACTGAAGGAGCGTCTCGAGCTGCAACTGCCTCACCTGCACCCCTCGATCCAACTGCCTGAGCAGGACGCCCAGGGTACTTTGGCGCGCTTCGTCAGCGCTTACATCGATCAAGTTCCGGAGCTGCTGGAAGCTGCCCACAACGTGTCCCGCGAAGCAGGGATCGAATCCCAGATCAAACCAGTGCTGAAAATTGCCGAAGCCTATTTCCTGCAGCCGCCGAGCGTGATGCAGGGGCATGTGGGCCTCGATTGCCTGTTGGATGAGGCGTACCTTGCACACCGCCTGGTGGAGGAGGTCAACGATCTGTACATCCGCCACTTCCAGCAGCCCCTGATCCCGGTCGACACCACCGTGGCCAACCTGATCGCCCACCAGTTGATCGGCGAAACCTTCGCCAACCAGCTGGATGAGGTAGTGCACCATTCGGTGGATGAAATGCTGGACGACGAAAGCTTCGCCGCAGAGTCGGTGGAAGCGTATCGCGAAACCCTCCGCAGCCCACAGACAGGCGAAGCCTGGAAGCGCTGGCCGTGCCTGTCGCGCCAGCTGAACGTAGAGTTTGGCCAGGCCAACGCCTGACCTGCCGAGCCGGTGGGGGAAAGCGCTCCCGCTGCTGCCCCCCATTTTCGATCATTACTGTCATCCGGCCGCCCAAGGGCGGCCTTTTTCATTTCAAGGTGATGACAATGACGATCAGAAGAAACCGGATCTACACGGACCTGCTGCGTAGTACCTATCGCACGATATGGGGCAACTGGGGCCTCAACACCTCCATCAAGCCTGGCGCGGTCGGCATCATCGACACCGACTCCGGCGACTTCAAGCTTGTCGCCGACTGCCTGCCCGGCGTCGAGATCAGCAAGAATCAGCAAAGCCGCAAGTGGGATTTCAAATCCACGGGTGTGACGTGCAGGAGCATCAACGCCAATGTCGGGGGGGTGATCTTTGACCCGAGTACCGGTGCCGAGGTCAAACCTGATGCCGCGCTGGAGTGGACCTTCGACAAGGAAAATTCCATTACTTCGGAGTTTGCGATCGCCGGGGAGCATGCCATCAGTAACCTCACCGTCCTCGACGACCAGTACGATTGGCTGCTCGCCCAGGCGCGCAAGTTGAACATGGCCACCGCCAGCGGTATCTCTGAAGGGTTTGGCGTGGTGACCTCGGTCATCTACGCCAGTAGTGGCCTGAATGCAGCGGCGAAGAAGAGCAAGGCCAGCTTCACCGTTTCGGGCAGCGCAAGCGGTCTGAACCGCCTGCTCGGTGAAGGCGGCATCAGCGGCAAAGGCAAGGCGAGCTACGTGTTCACCAGCAACTCCAGTGAAGTCGAGACGCATACCCTGCCGGCCAAAAGCGGTGAAGTGGCAACTGAACCTCTGCCTGTCGCCTATACCTTTGCCTCGTTCGCCGGCAGCCGTGTACTGATCCCGAGCTGGGTCGGCAAGATCGGCGTACTGAACCTGCTGGTGGACAGCAAGGCATCGTCCTTCACCACTTACACCACAAAGCTCACACTGTCCTACCAAACCCCGGCCGGCCCGGTCGAAGACTCAAGGACCGTGGTCGGTGGAAGCTCGGCCAGCTTCGGAGAAATCCCCCTGACCGCCACCGAAATGGTGCTGACTGCGGAGTTCATCAACATCGGCTCGAATACTCGCAAGTCGATGAGGTGGAACACGCCTGCCAGCGAGTGGCTAGGCGGCACCCGTACCGTGAACCTGACAGGTACCTGGCCGGGTGCACCGAACATGACAGAGGTCAAGAGCTGACCTCAAGTACCCGCAACGCTGCGTAAACGCCCTTCCACCCTGCGCTTGAGCCCCCGCTGCTCGATGCGCAGGTTGCAGCCGCTGGTCTTGCTCCAGTCCTCCAGCAGTTCCAGGCATGAATGGTCGATGTAGGTAAGGTTGGCCAGCGGAACATGCAAGGTACTGCCGGCAGGCACGCTATCGAGCACCTGAGTCAGTGCCGGCACCTTGAGGAACGTTGCCGCCCCGCTCAGGCGCAGCTCCATATGGCCACGAGGCTCCAGCTCAACAAGGCAGATTTTCAGGCGCGCGGCCTTGAATGCCAGCTTCAGCAATGTCAGCGCGAAGCCCAGCAACACACCGGTCAAAAGGTCGGTGAAGATGATCGCCATGGCCGTCGCCACGTAGGTGAACATCGGCATCCGCCCATAGCGGCGCAACCCCCGCAGCGCCTTGAAATCAACCAGCTTGATGCCGGTGTAGACCAGCACGCCTGCCAGGCTCGCCACCGGAATCTGCTGCAGCACGCTGCTCAGTACCACCACGAACGCCAGTAACCACAAGCCATGCAGGATGGCCGAGGCACGCGTTTGCGCGCCGGCCTGGACGTTGGCCGAACTGCGCACGATTACACCGGTCATCGGCAAGGCTCCCAGGATCCCGCAGAGCATGTTGCCAATGCCTTGTGCCGAGAGCTCGCGATCAAAGTCCGAGCGCTGGCCGCTGTGCATTCGATCCACCGCTGCCGCCGACAACAAGGTTTCAGCACTGGCGATGAAGGCCAGCGCGAAGGCTGCCACCAATAGGGTCGGGTCGGCGAGCCGCATCAGGTCATCCGGGCGGATCCAGTCGATCGCTTCGGACAGGTCAGCCGGCACTTGCACGCGGTTCACCGGCAGCGCCAGCCACATGGCGACGGCGGTCATTGCCGCCACGCCCAACAACGCACCGGGCACGAAACGCAGCTTCTGTGGCCGCAGGCGCTCCCAGGCCCACATGATGGCAATGGTACCTAGCCCGAGCGCACCGGCCATCCAGCCTGAACCTGCATGTTCCAGCGGCAAGGCAGCGCTCACGGTCGCGGGAAACTCAAGCAGGTTCTGCATGCCCGACGGCTGCGGCGCCGTGTCGAACATGACATGCACCTGCGACAGTACGATCAGCACACCAATGCCAGCGAGCATGCCGTACACCACGGCCGGCGCCGTGACACGAAACCAGCAGCCCAGGCGCAGGCGCCCGGCCAGCAATTGCAGAATCCCCGCCAGCAGCAGGATAGGCCCGAGCATCGCCATGCCATGTTGGCGTACCAGCTCGAACACCAACACCGCCAAGCCAGCCGCCGGCCCACTGACCTGCAACGGCGAACCCGCCAGGAAGCCGACCACGATACCTCCGATGATGCCAGTGATCAGGCCCTTGGCCGGCGGCATGCCCGAGGCGATCGCGATGCCCATGCACAACGGCAGGGCAACCAGGAACACCACCACCGACGCCAGCAACTCACGCGGCAAGGCCGCTTTCAACTGTGTCATGTTCACCATCTTTCTCCTTTCTCTGTCGCACGGCCATTCCGCTGGCCGTGGGCACGTTTGATCCCTGACGAGCGCGCAGGCGCGGGCCGCCAGCGAGATCGCCGGCAGGGCAGTCAGGGCATTTTCAAGGCAGCCGAAGGCCGCGCCACACCCGCGGTGGGTGCAGCCGGCTATTCAAGGTTCAGCTGTGGACGGGTCGCTTAGTAGCGGCCTCTCGGAGTGGCACTTGGCACCGGCTGGCCAGCGGCCAGGGGCAGGAAGCTGTCGCTGACAGCGTCGTAGGCTTCGATCTTGCTGGTCTCGATGTCGTACACCCAGCCATGGATGTACAGCTCACCTGCGGCGAGGCGCGACGCAACCGACGGGTGCGTACGCAGGTGATGCAACTGGGCGATCACGTTTTCCTTGGTCAGCACTTGCATGGTTTCGTGCTCGCTGCCGCAGGAACAGTTGTTCTCGACCACGGTGCGGGCAACTTCCGCATGGCGCAGCCAGGCGGAAACCGTTGGCATCTTGGCCAATGACTGCGGGTTGAGCACCGCACGCATGGCGCCACAGTCCGAGTGACCGCAAATGATGATGTGATGGACCTTCAATGCCGATACGGCGTACTCGATGGCGCTGGACACGCCGCCGTTCATCTGGCCGTAAGGGGGTACCACGTTACCGACGTTACGGGTCACGAACAGGTCGCCCGGCGAGCTCTGAGTGATCAGCTCGGGGACAATGCGCGAGTCGGCACAGGTGATGAACATGGCGCGCGGGGTTTGCGCGGTGGCGAGCTTCTTGAACAGCTCCTGCTGCTCGGGGAAGACATCATGGTGAAAGCGCAGGAAGCCGTCGACGATGTGCTTCAGGGCGGCATCGGCGCTCTCCGCGGGGGCTTGCGGAACGACCTTGGATGGGTCCTTGACGGGCATGATTCATCCTCTTGACGGTGTGTAGGTAAATCCATTTTACCGGTGAAAGATTCTGGCTATGCGCAGATTTAGATGACGCGCGAGAGCGATAGATCACAGTCTTCGTTGACTGGATTCCTACGCTAGCGGGGAAAACTTAACTGAAACTTAATTCGGAGGCTCTAGAACGGGTGTTCCAGATCGAAAAGGCGGGAACTGAATAATAGCAAAAAAGCATCAACTGCCAAGTGCCATTAGCACAATTATCGTCTCGGATTAGCTGGGCTAGGGATGGCCACTGCCATCAGAACAACGCCATCTGCCCACCCGGCGGGCAGAACGCCGAACAGTCCAGGGGCTGTGCCTCGCGCGCGGCGAAGTCCAGGCGCTTCATGGCCTTGGCAAAACGCTGCGCCAACAACTCAGCAAAGACCCCTTCGCCACGCATCCGCGCACCAAAGCGGCTGTCATACAACTCGCCGCCCCGGCTCTGGCGAATCAGGCTGAGCACATGGGCCGCGCGCTGCGGATAATGGTCCTGTAGCCACTGTTCGAACAACGGCGCCACTTCCAACGGCAAACGCAGCATCATGTAGGCAGCACTCTGTGCGCCGGCTTCCTTGGCAGCCTCCAGCAAGTGCTCCAACTCGCTGTCGTTGATCATCGGAATCATCGGTGAACACAGCACACCCACCGGCACACCGGCCTCGCGCAATACGCGAATGGCCCGCAACCTGGCATTGGGTGACGCCGCGCGCGGCTCAAGCACCCGCTTGAGGTCATCGTCCAAGGTAGTGAGGCTGATCATCACCCGGGCCAGACGCTGGCTGGCCATTTCGGCCAGCAGGTCGAGGTCGCGCAATACCAGCGCGCCCTTGGTCACGATGGTCACCGGGTGCCGAAACCGCAGCAGCACTTCCAGTATCCGCCTTGTCAGTTGCTGCTCCCGCTCGATCGGCTGGTAAGGGTCGGTGTTGGAGCCCAGGTTGATGGGTGCACAGACGTAGCCCGGCTTGCTCAGCTGTTGCGCAAGCACTTCGGCTGCGTTGGTCTTGGCAATCAGCTTGGTCTCGAAATCCAAACCTGGAGACAGATCCCAGTAGGCATGCGAAGGGCGGGCATAGCAGTAGATGCAACCATGCTCGCAACCTCGGTAGGGATTGATCGAACGGTCGAAGGGGAGGTCGGGGGAAGTGTTGCGGCTGATGACCGATTTCGCCGTCTCGATGCGCACCTCGGTGCCCTGGGTCTGGGGCACCTCCTGGTACCAGCCGTCGTCCTCCGCCACCGAATGGTTGGGTGCGAAGCGGTTATGCGGATTGTGAGCCGTACCACGGCCCTTTAACGCTGTCGTAGGTATCATCGCTAACCCCTGATACTGTATTCATATACAGTATCCGCATCCCTGCGATATGACCAGCCCCTCCGGTCAGGACAGGCCGTGCCAGCGCAAATAGGCTTGCTGGTTGGGCGAGCGCCCGAGGAAGGTTTCAAGCCCCTCCCTCAGCGGGCGTGATGCACCCGGCTCGAACAGCGCCTCCTGCAATGCCTTGCCTGTGGCACGGTCCAGCAAGCCATTGGCTTCGAAGCGGGTAAACAGGTCGAATGCATGAACATCGGCCCATAGGTAGGCATAAAAACCTGCATCGTAACCAGTGACCAGGTGATCGAAGGCATGGGCGGGCCGCTCGAAATCAGCCAACGGCCAATACCCACAACGCTCGCGCGCATCGGCCAGGCGCTGAGCCAGGCTTCTGCCGTCCAACGGCGTGTCATGCAGGTCCAGATCGAAGAGTGCCAGGCTCAGGTCACGCCCGCTGTCCCCGATGTCGGCTTGGCGATACTGACCCAGGAAGCGTTCAGCCTCGGTCTGGCTCATGCCGCTGCCATCCCGGCGCGGCGTGGCAATGGAGGCCAGGTAGCGTGCATCCCACACCCAACGCTCGAACAACTTGCCGAAAAGCTCCACACCATCGGTACCCAGTTCGGTCACGTTGGACATGACATGGTTGCCGGTGCGTACCAACAGGTGATGCAGGGCATGGCCGAACTCGTGGTACAGCTTGCGCAGCGACAGGTGATCCAACAGCGGCTCGGCGCCCGCCAGTGCAGCTGGAATATCACTGTTCACCACCACCACCGCTGCGTGATAGATACCCTCGGCATCCACCCGGCGGTTACGGACATAGTTGGTATACACCGCATCGGCCTGCTTGCCGGCATGCTGAACTGCATCCAGGTAGAAGAAACCAACACGGGCGTGATCCTGCCAAACCTCGAAGGTTTGCACGCTAGCGTCCCACGTCGCCAGTGCCACGGGCCGCAGCTCAAGGGCAAAGAGTCGCTGCGCCAGGTCGACCAGGGCCGCCACTACCGTTTTTAGCGGGAAGTGCTCGCGGAACTCGGTGTCAGCCTGCACCTCGCCGCCACGGTTCTGTAGATAGCCAACATCCCAGGGTTCGACCTGTTGCAGGTGTTGAACCACTGCCTGTCGTTGAAGACCCGCACGCCATTGCTCCAGCGCAGGGCGCAGATCCTTTGCCAGTGCATACAGAAATTCGCGTACCTGACTGGCCGAGCCGGCGCTCTTGGCAAGCAGGCTGAGTTCGAGGTGACTGGCGTAGCCCAACAAACGGGCTTTCTCGTCCAGCAGCTGTGCCAACCGCTGCAGATGGGTACCGTTATCCGCTTGAGCATCGCTGCTTACACCGCGCAGGTGAAAGGCGCGATAGACCCTTTCGCGTAGCGGGCGATGCTGCGCCTGGTTTAGGACTGCCTCGGTGACGGCGGTTTCACACGCAATGAGCCAGCCTCGTTCCCCAGCCGCTTTAGCCTGTGCCGCCAGCTCCTCGCGCAGCCTTTGCGGCAGCCCCTGCAACTGCGCCTCGTTTTCAATCAGCAGCCCAGGCCGGCCTATATTGCCCAGAAAGGTTGCCCGCAGCGCGCCAATCTGAGCCTGCAACTGGGCAAGACGGGGTTTGTCCTGTTCTGCCAGCGCGGCGCCGCTTATAGCGAACTTGCCGAGGTGCCAGCGCAGGGTGGCACGCTTGGCGGCATCCAGGTTCACGCCGTTGGCCGTGCTCGCCAAACGCTCATACAAGACCTGCAGCCGACTGTTGCAGAACTTCTGGTCGAAGCGCGTTACCACCTTGTCGAAATAGCTGCCCAATGCCTGCCCCCAGTCAGCGCCCTTGCCCACAAGTGGCAAACACGCGTAGAGCACTGCCAGTAGCTGTGCGTCCAGGTCATCTACCGCCAGCACTAGGTCGTCCCAGGTAGGAAGGGCCTGCTGCCGCTCGATGATCCGCGCAATGCCTTGCTCATGCGCCTCTAGCACGTAATCGAAGGCGTCAGCCATGTTTTCGAGGGTAATCGATGGATAGTCGATCGGATTTTGGCTGCTTTGCAGCAGAGGGTTGTCCACGGTACTTCACCTTGCTCAGGTCGAGGAGCAAGCGAGCATGCATGGCTGGCGAGGTAGAAATGGCCTGAGTATCTACTACCGGCGAGCGGCATGGGCATGCCTGCCTGGGCACATGGCCCAGGCAGGCAAGACGGCTTCATTCAGCCGGTTTCTTCAGCTTCGGGTTAGGGAAGAACTGCACGGTCTGGACCTTGGCCGGCGTCGCCTTCGGCGCCAGCTGATTGACCCGCGTACCGAGTTCCTTGGGCACCGACAGGCCCTGCTCGTTGAGGGTGTCGGTGAAGCCACAGGCCACGCACTCGCGATGCGGCACGTCGTCTTCGCTCCACATCATCAGCTTGTCGGGCTCGCTGCACGCCGGGCACACCGCCCCGGCGATGAAGCGTTTCTTGGTCTTGTTCACAGCTACCTCGGTCATGCCGCAGCGTCCTCGGTCAGGCCACTGTGGCGCAGCAATGCATCAATGGAAGGCTCACGCCCACGGAAGTCCACGAACAGCTCCATGGGCTCACGCGAGCCGCCGCGGGCCAGGATCGCTTCGCGGAACGCACGGCCGGTCTCGGCATTCAGCACGCCTTCTTCCTCGAAGCGCGAGAAGGCGTCGGCCGACAGCACTTCAGCCCACTTGTAGCTGTAGTAGCCCGCCGCATAACCGCCAGCGAAGATGTGCGCGAAGCTATTGGGGAAGCGGTTGTACGCCGGTGGGCGCATCACCGACACCTCGTCACGCACGCCCTCGAGCACCTGCAGCACGCTGCGGCCATCGCCGTGGCTGGCGTGCAACTCGAAGTCGAACAGCGAGAACTCCAGCTGACGCACCATCATCATGCCGGACTGGAAGTTCTTCGCCGCCAGCATCTTGTCCAGCAGGTCCTGGGGCAGGGCTGCACCGGTTTCGTAATGGCCGGAGATCAGCGCCAGGCCTTCCGGCTCCCAGCACCAGTTTTCCATGAACTGGCTCGGCAGTTCGACTGCGTCCCAGGCCACACCGTTGATGCCGGAAACACCGGCGTGCTCGATGCGGGTCAGCATGTGGTGCAGGCCGTGGCCGAATTCGTGGAACAGGGTGGTGACTTCATCGTGGGTCAGCAGCGCAGGCTTGCCAGGCGCAGCCGGGGTGAAGTTGCACACCAGGTTGGCGACCGGGCTCTGCAGCTCGCCGCCAGCGGTACGGCGGCGGTCGCGGGCGCCGTCCATCCAGGCACCGCCACGCTTGTTGGCGCGGGCGTAGAGGTCGAAGAAGAAGCGGCCGACGTGCTGGCCGTTTTCCTTGATCTCGAACAGGCGAACGTCCGGGTGCCAGCTGTCGAAGCCTTTGAGTTCGGCGATCTCGATGCCGTACAGGCGCTGCACGATGCTGAACAGGCCGCTGAGCACCTTGTCGATCGGGAAGTAGGCGCGCAGGGCTTCCTGCGACACGCTGTAACGCTGCTCGCGCAGCTTTTCGCCGAAGTAGCCGGCGTCCCAGCTGGCCAGCTCGGGGGTACCCTGCTCGGCGGCGTAGGCCTTGAGCTGCTCCAGGTCCTGGGCGGCGAATGGCTTGGAACGCTTGGCCAGGTCACGCAGGAAGCTCAGCACCTGGTCGCTGGACTCGGCCATCTTGGTGGCCAGGCTCAGTTCAGCGTAGTTCGGGTAACCCAGCAATTGCGCCAGCTCCTGGCGCAGGTCGAGGATCTGCTGCATGACCGGGCCGTTGTCGAACTGGCCGGCATTCGGGCCCTGGTCCGAGGCACGGGTGCAGTAGGCGGCGTACAGCTCTTCGCGCAGGGCGCGGTCGCTGGCGTAAGTCATCACCGCATAGTAGCTGGGGAATTCCAGGGTGATCAGCCAGCCGTCGAGGCCCTTGGCCTGGGCGGCAGCGGCCATCTGCGCCTTGGCCGAATCGGTCAGGCCGGCCAGCACGGATTCGTCGGTGACGTGCTTGGTCCAGGCCTGGGTGGCGTCGAGCAGCTGATTGGAGAAGCGGCTGCCCAGCTCGCTGAGCTTACTTTGCACTTCGGCATAACGCTGCTGCTGGTCGGCCGGCAAGTCGATGCCCGACAGGCGGAAGTCACGCAGGGCGTGGTCGAGGATAGTCTTCTGCGCCACGTCGAAACCCGCGGCTTCCGGGCTGCTGAGCAACGCCTGATAGGCTTCGAACAGCGCACGGTTCTGGCCCAGTTCGGTAGAGTAGGCACTCAGCGCTGGCAGGCAAGACTCATAAGCCTCGCGCAGCTCCTGGCTGTTGCACACAGCATTTAGGTGGCTGACCGGGCTCCACGCGGCACCCAGGCGGTCGTTCAGTTCGTCCATGGCCAGCACCAGGCCGGCCCAGGTAGGGTTGCTGCCCTGCTGTTCGAGGATCTCGGCAATGGCTTTACGGTTGTCGGCCAGGATCGCTTCGATCGCCGGCAACACGTGTTCGGCACGGATTTGCGAGAAGGGCGGCAGATCGTAGGACTGCAGAAGCGGGTTGTTCGCACTCACGGTTCGGATACCTTGGCAGGAGAAACACTGCCCCATCTTAATTACAATCGACGCCGACCGCAGCAGGCAGCCTGCCTATCGGCACAGATGAGAGACGCTATCATGGCCATCCGCAGCTTCCAGCAACACACTCCGAAAGTGGGACTCAGGGCTTTTGTCGACCGTTCGGCGGTGGTCCTGGGCGATGTGGAGATCGGTGAAGACAGCTCTATCTGGCCGCTGACGGTGGTCCGCGGCGACATGCACCGCATCCGCATTGGCGCACGCACCAGCGTGCAGGACGGCAGCGTGCTGCACATCACCCACGCAGGGCCCTTCAACCCCGACGGTTTTCCGCTGATCATCGGTGACGAGGTGACCATCGGCCACAAGGTCATGCTGCATGGCTGCACCCTGGGCAACCGCATTCTGGTCGGCATGGGCAGCACCATCATGGATGGCGCCATTGTCGAAGACGAAGTCATCATCGGTGCCGGCAGCCTGGTACCGCCTGGCAAACGCCTGGTCAGTGGCTACCTGTACATGGGCAGCCCGGTTAAACAAGTCCGCCTGCTCAACGACCAGGAGCACGCCTTCTTCCCTTACAGCGCCGGCAACTACGTCAAGCTCAAGGACCAGCACCTGGCCGAAGGCTACGACCAACCGGAATGAACCCGACTACCGAGACGCACATGCACCAGCAGAATATTCTCTTCGACCTCGACGGCACGTTGACCGACCCACGTCTGGGGATCACCCGCTCGATCCAGTACGCCTTGGCCAAGCTGGGCATCGACGAGCCCGACCTGGCCCGCCTTGAACATTTCATCGGCCCGCCTCTGCTGCAGGCTTTCATGCAGTTCTACAGCTTCGATGAAGCCAAGGCGTGGGAAGCGGTGAACTTCTACCGGGAACGATTCCGGGTCACCGGCCTGTACGAAAACCTGGTGTTCGAGGGAGTACCAGAGCTGCTCGAAGCGCTGAATGGCCAGGGCCGGACGCTGTACATCGCCACCTCCAAACCCTGGGAATTCGCCCGTGAAATTGCCCGGCACTTTGCTTTCGACCACCACTTCAAGGTGATCTACGGTAGCGAAATGGACGGCACACGAACCAACAAGGTCGAGCTGATCCGCCACTTGCTGGACGAAGAAGGGCTCGATCCGGCGCAGACGCTGATGATCGGCGACCGCAAGCATGACCTGATCGGGGCTCGCAGCAATGGCTTGCAGGCGGTGGCGGTGGGGTATGGGTTCGGTAGCCGGGAAGAGCTGGTAGCCGAGGAGCCGGCTTTCCACTTCGCTACCGTGGCCGATATGCATCAGGCCTTTATTCAAGGCTGAGGGCCATGGGGCTGGGTTGCAGCCCTTGCGCGACACACGGCCGCTCCTACTGGAGCACGCAATCCCTTGTAGGAGCGGCCTTGTGTCGCGAAAGGGCCGCAGAGCCGCCTCAAAATCTCAAAAACTCACATCAGCCGCTGCAACGCGGCTTTCCTTTCCTCGATCGGCAACCGCCCCAAAGCCTCGACCCGCTCGTAAAACCTCCCCCAATCCCCGTTTACCTCCCGGAAGAGGGCCGCAAACGCCGGCACCCACTGGTCATACAGCCCGAACGGCAACAGCTTGGCATTGCTCAACGGCGCATAGATCCAGGCGTCATAGCGCTTGTCGCCATTCCACTGGCTGTCCCGCACCTGCTTGTACTCAGCCCGCAAACGCTCGAACTCCGCCTGCTTGGCCTCCCGCTTATGCGCATCGTCCTGCGGCCCGGCATAGATCGCCTGCAACCGCTCGCGGCTGGCCAGCACCAAGCGGGTGAACTGGTCGCTCTGCTGCAACTGATCCGCGCTGACCGACGCAAGCCCACGCGCTGCACGCCATTGCCGCGTGCCTTCCTGCTCGACGAAGGTGGCAAACGACTCGTTGAACTCGGTGTCGTCCTGCACATAAAAGCGCTGATGAGCCAGCTCATGGAAGATCAGCGTGGCCAGCCGCTCATCCCCCCAGCCGACCATCGACGACAGGATCGGGTCATCGAACCAGCCCAGCGTCGAGTACGCCTCGACACCGCTCACGTACACGTCCAGGCCTTGCTGGCGCATCACCGCCGCCGCCCCCCGCGCAGCGCCCTGGCGGTAATAGCCCCGGTAAGCGACGCAGCCAGCGACGGGGAAGCAGTGAGTGACCGGCTGCAGCGACAACTCAGGTGTGGCGAACACGTTCCACACCACATAGGGGCGTTGCAGGTCGGCGTAGAGCCGGTAACTGCGGTTATCAGGCAGCTTCAGCTGTTCGCTGGCAAACACCCGTGCTTTTTCTGCATGCACGAGGCGATCACGCAAGCGCGGGCTGCTGGCCGGGTCGGCGATCACCTGGTCCACAGGTTGGCGCGCCCGCAGCAACTGCCATTGCCCCTCGGCCAGCTGGCCGTAATACCCAAGGGTGCTGCAACCGTTCAGCAGAAAGGCACCCAGCAGCGGAACCAAACGCCTGAAAAAGCGGTCGAGTGGCCCAGGGCCTGAGCGCTTGAAAAGAACAAAGAGATCCATCTGGGGCTATCCAACTCGCTCAAGGCCTATGCGCTCCAAGACTATCTCGCCAAGGGGGAGTTTCGCCATGCGTGCACTGTTGGTCACCAGCTCATTGCTGCTGATGTCTGCCTGTTCGACCCTGCCTGACCCGGACCCGAACCTGGCCTGGGTAGACCTCACCCCTTACGGCGATACTTCGCTGGACGCCACCCAGGTCGACGAGCGCGAATGGGCCGATAGCCGCTACTTCGAAGTGCAACCCGGCAGCCACGAGCTGACCGTGCGCTACCAGTTCCCGGTCACGCCGAGCAATATCGGCCCGGTCGACGAGCCACTCTGGCGTGATTGCCAGGTCAAGCTGACCTTCAAGGACTTCAGCGCCGGCCAGCGCTACCAGCTGCATGCCGGCAGTATCGGCTTCCGCCCATGGATCAAACTCTACGACCACCAGCAGAAGCTGGTCGGTCAGGGCCTGCCAGCAGGTTGCCAACGCACCTGAACGACACAAACGGCGCTATGCTTGTAACTCGTGTATCGCGAGTGGGAGTTTTGCCATGCGCCAGCCCATGATGCTGATCGCCCTCAGTGCACTGGGGGCTTGCGCCAGCCCCTTGCCCCCCGTCGACCCCAGCAAGGCCTGGGTCGATCTCTACACCGTCACCCCTGGCCGCCTGCTGATGGCCGACCGCCTGGATGGCCAGCGCCTGGACGATGGCCGCTACTTCCAGATAACCCCCGGCAAACATGAACTGGTGGTGCGGTTCGATTACGAGATCTATGCCGGCGGCATGCTCACCAGCCCGAAAGATCGTACCTGTTACCTGACTGTACGCTTCGATGACTTCAAGGCGGGTGAACGCTATCGGCTAGAGGCGCGAGCGCCGGTGATGGACCCGCAGGTGCTGCTGTACGACGCCAGCCGCAAGGTGGTGGTGAACGAGCCGAGCGACGTGTTCTGCATTCCGTAACAAACACTGGGGCCGCAATGCGGCCCCAGTCATTCAACGATCGTTTTTCTGGTAAATGATCTTCTTCGTCCCGCCATCGCAAGTACCGACGATCATGTTCTGATCCTTGACCTCACTGTTGGGCACGATTTCCAAGGTGTAGGACGTCACACCCTGGGCCTGGATCTTGGCTTCGATCTCAGCCTTGAGTTCTTCGCACGGTTTCACCGCCGCCAATGCAGAAGTGGCCACAAGCGAAGCCAGCACGGCGATTGCTACGCGAATCATGGAACGGCTCCTGGCAAGGCAGCTGCGCTGCCGACGCTGTTTAGACTACAGCAAACCGCCGCCGTTGCGCCGCCTAGCCCACCAACGTGGCGTCCAGGCTGATCTTTGCATTCAGCACCTTCGACACCGGGCAACCGGCCTTGGCCTTGTTGGCGATTTCGAGGAACTGCGCCTCGCTGGCCCCTGGCACCTTGGCCTTGAGAATCAGGTGCACGGCAGTGATGGCAAAGCCGTCGGGTTGTTTGTCCAGCGTGACTTCAGCAATGGTATCGATGCGATCCGCAGTCAACCCGGCCTCACCGAGCATCATCGACAGCGCCATCGAGAAGCAACCCGCATGGGCCGCGCCAATCAGCTCTTCCGGGTTGGTCCCGGGCGAGCCCTCGAAACGGGTATTGAAACCGTATGGGTTCTGCTTGAGTGCACCACTTTCAGTTGAAAGCAGGCCTTTGCCATCCTTCAGGCCACCTTGCCAGATCGCCGATGCTGTCTTTTTCATGATGCCTCCTGGTCGTAGGGTTACTTACCTACATTTTCGAGGTCAGCGTCCTACAGCAAGTTCAGAGCAATCGCGCAGTGAGCATTGAATCCTCCAAATCTGCCCATACAGAGTCAAAAGGGCCTTCGGGCCAACCACTCTTGCGGAGGCTCCGATGACGCAGCTGCGTGACCTGAAGATTTCTACCCTCGACCTAGTGCCAGTGCGCGCCGACAAAGGCCCGGCGCAATCACTGCACAACTCGCTGGACCTGGCCCGGCATGTCGAACGGTTTGGCTACAACCGCTTCTGGGTGGCCGAGCACCACAACATGGACGGCATCGCCAGTTCGGCCACTTCGGTGCTGATCGGCTACTTGGCAGGAGGTACTTCGACCATCCGTGTCGGTTCCGGCGGCATCATGCTACCCAACCATGCGCCGCTGGTGATTGCCGAGCAGTTCGGCACATTGGCCAGCCTGTATCCCGGGCGTATCGACTTGGGCCTTGGCCGCGCGCCTGGCTCCGACCAGATGACGGCCTACGCCCTGCGCCGCGACCGCGCTGGCAGCGCCGACGATTTCCCGGATGACGTCGAGGAGCTGTCGCGCTACCTCGGCCCGCGCACCGATGATCAAAAAGTGATCGCCGTACCCGGCCACGATACCGACGTGCCCCTGTGGCTGCTTGGTTCCAGCCTGTTCAGCGCCCAACTGGCTGGTATGCGCGGCATGCCGTACGCCTTTGCCTCGCACTTCGCCCCGCGCTACATGCATGAGGCGATCCGCATCTATCGCGACCACTTCAAGCCATCAACCACGCTGGACAAGCCCTATGTGATGCTGGGCATTCCGATGGTCGTGGCAGACACCGACGAGCAGGCCGAGTACCTGGCTACCTCGGTATACCAGCGCATCCTGGCGTTGATTCGCGGACAAAGCCTGATGCAGAAACCACCTGTGCCCAGCATGGATGGGCTGTGGTTGCCCCATGAGCGTGACGCGGTGGGAAGTTTCCTGGGCCTGGCGATGATCGGCAGCCCGCAGAAGGTCAGGGCCAAGGTGGAGGTGCTGCTGGAGCAGACCGGGGCGGATGAACTGATCTTTACCTGTGACTTGTATGAGCATGCGGACCGGATCCGGTCCTATGAGCTGATGGCGCAGGCCTTGAAAAGCGATTGACCTTCTTCGCGGGTAACCCCGCGAAGAATGCAACGCATCAGCCACGGCGGTAGACAATCTCCTTGCTACCGCCCTCACAGCTGCCTATCACCTTGCCGGCCGGCTCACCCTTGTTGACGACCTCCAGCTTGTAGCCCTTCACACCCTTGGCATCCAGCTTCGCTGCGATCTCCGCCTTGAGCTCTTCGCACGGTTTCCCGGCCGCCATCGCACCGCCCGCCAAAGCCATCAAACCCACAGCCAGCATCAGTTTCTTCATCGATCGCATTCCTTGTACAGATGAGAAAAGACCAAAAGGGCGCCGCTGAGGCGCCCTCCGGAGTTATAACGCCATCACGCCAGGCTATTCCAGCCCGGGAATGTTTCAGCTGTTGGCGATACGGAAGCCAACCTTCAGCGTGACCTGGAAATGCGCCACTTTGTTATCGCGGATATGGCCACGGGTATCGACCACTTCGAACCACTCCAGGTGTTTGATGCTCTTGCCGGCTTCGGCCAAGGCATTGTTGATCGCCTCTTCGATACTGGTGGCAGACGAACCCACCAGCTCGATCTTCTTGTAGGTGTGATGATCGGTCATTAGCGCTCTCCTTGGGTGACGGTGAAATTGAGCCTAGCAGCGCAGGCCTGGTTTACCTGCGAGCCGCCGCCTTTCGATAAAGTTCGATCGCACTTTCCCGTAGCCCGGGGGTCGCAATCCTTACAGCCCATACTGCAAAGGAGAGTCAACATGCACCGCAACTCGCTGCGTAAAACGTCCCTGGAAAGCATGGAAGCGGAGATCGAAAGCCTCCTGAAAAGCCTGGAGAACCTGAAGCACGATGCGTCCGAGGAAACCCAGAAGTCAGTGAAGGCCATGCGCAGCAACGCCGAAAGCGCGCTGCGCCACTCGCGCAGCCTAATCAGCGATGCCTATGAGGAAGTCAAAGAGCGCACCCGCCAGACCGGCATCGCCACCCGCGACTACGCCCAGGAGCACCCGTACACCACAGCGGGCGTTGCCATAGGCGCGCTGGGCCTGCTGGCGGCGTACCTGCTGTGCAAGCGCAACTAAGCGCTCTGCCTGGCCAGCTCGGCGCGTAGCCACTGCGCCAGCTGCTCGGCGCGCCCGTCTGCGGCGCGCCGGGGCACCCACAGCGCCAGCGCGGCAGGGGTCGGCGAAAAACCCCAAGGTGCACTCAAGCGGCCTGCCCGCAAGTCATCGGCCACCAGGGGTTGTGGCGCAATCGCGACACCCAGGCCGGCAACCGCCGCCTCCAGCAAGTAATACAAATGCTCGAACGCCTGGCCGTACTTCAACGAGCCAGCGTCCAGGCCTTGTTCTGCCACCCAGGTTGGCCAAGCCTGCGGCCGCGAAGTGGTATGCAGCAGGGCTTCATCCAGCAGGGCTTTGGCGGGTGCGGCCTGCAAGCGGTCGAAGCCGGCGAAGTGTGGGCTCAGCACAGGGCCGATGCGCTCCTTCGCCAGCACGTGGACCTGCATGTCCGCAGGCCACGGCGGTTCGGCATACACCAGCAACGCATCCAGCCCCGGCCGACGGGGATCGAGATCGCCTTCGCCTGCCGACAGGTGCAGGCGCAGTTCGGGCAGGTCAGCCTTCAACCGCCCCAATCGGGGGATGAACCAACGCGCCAGCAAGCTGCCGGAACAACCCAGCACGAACGGTGCCTCGCTCACATCCCGGCTCAACTCAGCGCACACACTGCGCAGGCGGTCGAACGCCTCACCGCTGGCTTCACGCAGGCGCACCCCGGCATCTGTGAGTTTGATGCCGCGCCCGTCCTTGACGAACAGGGCCACGCCCAGGTGCTCTTCCAGCACCTTGATCTGCCGGCTGACGGCGCCGTGGGTGACGTGCAGCGCCTCGGCAGCCTGGCTGACACTGTTGAGCCTGGCAGTGGCCTCGAAGGCCCGCAGGGCATTGAGGGGAGGGAGGTCGTGGGTCATTTTACCTGTGAGTTTTTCTGACGAGTTTGCGCAATCTTATCGGTTTTCAGCCGGGCTTGCCGTGGTTAGAGTAAAGCCCATCACCCATTTATTACGCCCTGGAGCGCCCCATGACCCAGTCCCAATACCGTCCCGGCCCCGACGCCAACGGCCTGTTCGGCTCATTCGGCGGCCGCTACGTGGCCGAAACCCTGATGCCGCTGGTGCTGGACCTGGCCCGCGAATACGAAGCGGCCAAGGCCGACCCGAAGTTCCTCGAAGAGCTCGCCTACTTCCAGCGCGACTACATCGGCCGCCCGAACCCGCTGTACTTCGCCGAGCGCCTGACCGAGCACTGCGGCGGTGCGAAGATCTTCTTCAAGCGTGAAGAACTCAACCACACCGGCGCGCACAAGGTGAACAACTGCATCGGCCAGGTGCTGCTGGCCAAGCGCATGGGCAAGAAGCGCCTGATCGCTGAAACCGGCGCCGGTATGCACGGCGTGGCCACCGCCACCGTTGCTGCACGCTTTGGCCTGCCCTGCGTGATCTACATGGGTGCCACCGACATCGAGCGCCAGCAGGCCAACGTGTTCCGCATGAAGCTGCTGGGAGCAGAGATCGTCCCGGTCACCGCGGGTACCGGTACCCTGAAAGACGCCATGAACGAGGCCCTGCGCGACTGGGTCACCAACGTCGACGACACCTTCTACCTGATCGGCACCGTGGCCGGCCCACACCCGTACCCGGCGATGGTCCGCGATTTCCAGTCGATCATCGGCAAGGAAACCCGCGCCCAGCTGCAAGAGAAGGAAGGCCGCCTGCCGGACAGCCTGATCGCCTGCGTTGGCGGTGGCTCCAACGCCATGGGCCTGTTCCATGAGTTCCTCGAAGAACCGAGTGTGCAGATCATCGGCGTCGAAGCCGGTGGCCACGGCGTGCACACCGACAAGCACGCCGCCAGCCTGAACGGCGGCGTACCGGGCGTGCTGCACGGCAACCGTACCTACCTGCTGCAGGACGATGACGGCCAGATCACCGACGCCCACTCGATTTCCGCCGGCCTCGACTACCCGGGCATCGGCCCGGAGCACGCCTACCTGCACGAAGTGAAGCGCGTCGAATACGTCAGCATCACCGACGACGAAGCGCTGGATGCGTTCCATGCCACCTGCCGCCTGGAAGGCATCATTCCGGCGCTGGAAAGCTCCCATGCCCTGGCCGAAGCGATCAAGCGCGCACCGAACCTGCCCAAGGATCACCTGATGGTGATCTGCCTGTCCGGCCGCGGCGACAAAGACATGCAAACCGTGATGAACCACATGGCAGCCCAGGAGAAACAGGCATGAGCCGTCTTGAACAACGCTTCGCCGAGCTGAAGGCCGAAGGCCGCTCCGCGCTGGTCACCTTCGTCACTGCTGGCGACCCGGGCTACGACGCTTCGCTGCAGATCCTCAAGGGCCTGCCGGCTGCCGGCGCCGATGTGATCGAACTGGGCATGCCGTTCACCGACCCGATGGCCGACGGCGTGGCCATCCAGCTCGCCACCCTGCGCGCCCTGGAAGCCGGCCAGACCCTGGCCAAGACCCTGCAGATGGTTCGCGAATTCCGTGTGGATAACCACACCACGCCGATCGTGCTGATGGGCTACTACAACCCCATCCATCGCTTCGGTGTGGATAAGTTCGTCGCCGAAGCCAAGGCAGCTGGCGTCGATGGCCTCATCATCGTCGACCTGCCGCCCGAGCACGACGCCGAGCTGGCCACCCCGGCCCAGGCTGCGGGCATCGACTTCATCCGCCTGACCACTCCGACTACAGACGATGCGCGCCTGCCGCGTGTGCTGGAGCGCAGCTCCGGCTTTGTCTACTACGTGTCAGTGGCTGGGGTGACCGGTGCCGGATCCGCAACTACCGAGCACGTGACCGAGGCAATTGCCCGCCTGCGTCGGCATACCGACCTGCCGATCAGCGTTGGTTTCGGTATTCGGACGCCAGAGCAGGCTGCCGCGATCGCACGCCTGGCCGATGGTGTGGTGGTGGGTTCGGCGCTGGTCGACAAGATTGCCCAGGCCAAGGAGCCCGGTCAGGCCGTCCATGACGTGCTGAGCCTGTGCTCGGCACTGGCCGAAGGCGTGCGCGGCGCCCGCCGCTGAACCGCGTTGCCTGCTTCGCGGGCAAGCCCGATCCCACAGTGACTGCGCCGCTCTCGAAGGCTGTGCAGTACCTGTGGGAGCGGGCTTTGACGCGAAGAAGCTAGCCGCCAAATATCGTGAGATTCAAAGGCCGCACAGCCCCCATCCAGATCGCATGATCGCGGTGATCCGCCAACTCATCACCCGTGAGCGGATGCAGAAACACCACTAGTCCCTTCCGATACAGCGCCAACCAAGGCAACACCACCCCCACGAATTCCGGCTCGAAGGCCAGCTGGCAGCTCCAGTCCGGGTGCGGTCCGACCGGTTTCTGGTGCATGCGCCCCATGGTCACGGGAAACAGCCGCGCCGCCTCCTCGCACAGCTCGCGGGCCTGCTCGAGGGTGGATGCGTCGTAGTAAATGTGGGCGTGGTAACCCTTGATCCTCTGCACGATAACTCCTGATTGCGGTCCAACCATCACCCCACTTGCAAAGAGAGTGATGCGGTGAAAAATGCCGAAACCCCAGTGTTCAAACTGGTGCTGTTCGGGGCTGAAAGCAGCCTGGGCAACGCCCTGACGACCGAGCTGCTGGCGCGCCAGCATGAGGTCATTGCGGTAGTGGACGACCTCAACCGCCATACGCCTCGCCCTGGCCTGCATTTGAAGATAGGCGCGCTGGACGATGCCGACCAGGTAGAGCAGGGCGCAGCCGGGGGCTCGGCGGTGATTGCCCTGCTGGCGCCGGGAGATCTGGCAGCGCAAGCGCGGATGAGCGAAGCGCTGATGGCCGGGCTGGCCCGCACGACTATACGCCGGCTGCTGCTGGTGGGCGATTTCGACATGCTGGATGTGCCGGGCGACTATGGCGAGGCCGAACGTGAATGTGCGGATCAGGTAGTCGACGGGCTGCAGCGCAGCGCATTGCGCTGGACATTGATCAACAGGCCGCGAACGCTGGCGGATGAGGGCTTGGCACGTGTGGCGGCGGGGATGGTGGACATTCTGGAGCTGGACCTGCATCGGGGCGAGCATTTGAACTTCGTGGTCTAGATTGCTGGCGATGGGCCGCAAAGCGGCCCCGGGATGTCACAGGCTGCGCTCTTGCTCCAGCCAATCCACAAACCGCTCGATCAATGCCCCACGCCGCTTGCGCGGCGGCAGCACCGCGTAATAGCCCCGAGCCGAGCGCAAACTCCCCTGCAAAGGCCGGCACAGCAACCCCTGCTCCACCAGCCCATCCACCAGATGCCCCCAGCCAATGGCAACCCCCTGGCCAGCAATCGCCGCCTGAATCAGCAATGTGTAGTTGTCGAACCGCAACTGCCCAGTCGGCGGCGGGCTGGCCACGCCGAACCCGCGAAACACCCCCGCCCAATCAAACCAGCGGCTGGCCTGCTCGCCGCGTAAGTGGAGCAACGGCAACCGCTGCAAAGCCACGGCTGACAAGGGTTTGCCATGAGTCAGTCGCGGGCTGCAGACCGGGAAAACCTCTTCGTCGAACAACCATCGGCTCTCGCCCTGGTGAAAGCGCCCATCGCCAAACAGCACCGCCACATCGATATCCGGGCGCAGCATCCCCTGGCTGCGCTCACCGGTCACCAGGCTAACGTCCACCTGTGGATAAGCCTCGTGAAAGCGCTGCAACCGAGGCATCAGCCAGAACGCCGCGAAAGCAAAGTCCGTGGCCACTTGAAGCACTTCGCGCTGGCCGCGCCCACTGGCCAGGGCGATGCCGTCATCCATGGCCTGCAAACCTTGATGCACCTGCTCGAACAGCAGCTGGCCTGCCTCGGTCAGCTCGATGCCGCGGTAGATCCGATCGAACAGGCGGGTGCCCAGCTGCGCCTCCAGGCGCTTCACCTGCTGGCTCACCGCCGGCTGGGTGGTTCCCAGCGCCAACGCCGCCGCCGTGAAACCGCGCAACCGGGCAGCGGCCTCGAACACACGCAAGGTATCCAGCGACAACTCGGCAAGGTGGTCAAACATAAGCTCAGCTAATCCCAGACATTGCCCGCCATGGGCTTTACCCATGTTATCCACAGTCGCATCTTGGTAGGCAAGCGGTTCGCATAATCCTCAACGATGGAAGCCACCATGACGCGCCCGAATATCCTGTTCATCATGGCCGACCAGATGGCCGCGCCCCTGCTGCCGATCTACGGCCCTTCGCCGATTCAGATGCCACATCTCAGCCGCCTCGCTGAACAGGCGGTAGTGTTCGATTCGGCCTACTGCAACAGCCCACTGTGCGCTCCGTCGCGCTTCACCTTGGTCAGCGGGCAGCTGCCGAGCCGTATCGGCGCCTACGACAACGCGGCCGACTTCCCCGCAGACGTACCCACTTATGCACACTACTTGCGCCGCCTGGGTTACCGCACTGCGCTCTCGGGCAAGATGCACTTCTGTGGCCCGGACCAGTTGCACGGCTACGAGGAGCGCCTGACCAGCGACATCTACCCGGCCGACTACGGCTGGGCCGTGAACTGGGATGAACCCGACGTGCGCCCGAGCTGGTATCACAACATGTCCTCGGTGCTGCAGGCCGGGCCCTGCGTGCGCACCAACCAGCTGGATTTTGACGAGGAAGTGGTGTTCAAGGCGCGCCAGTACCTCTACGACCATGTGCGCGAGAACGATGGCCGACCGTTCTGCCTTACTGTGTCCATGACTCACCCGCACGATCCGTACACCATCCCCAAACGCTACTGGGATCGCTACGCGGCTGTGGATATCCCCATGCCCCGCGCCGAATTCAGCCAGGCAGAACTGGACCCGCACTCGCAGCGCCTGCTCAAGGTCTACGACCTGTGGAACACGCCGCTGCCTGTGGACAAGATTCGCGATGCCCGCCGTGCCTACTTCGGCGCCTGTAGCTACATCGACGACAACATCGGTCAGCTGCTGCAGACCTTGGAAGAATGCAACCTGGCCGACGACACCCTGATCGTGTTCTCCGGCGACCACGGCGACATGCTCGGCGAGCGCGGGCTCTGGTACAAGATGCACTGGTTCGAGATGTCGGCCCGTGTGCCGCTGCTGGTGCATGCACCCAAGCGCTTCGCCGCAAGCCGCATCAGCGCCTCGGTATCGACCTGCGACTTGCTGCCGACCCTGGTCGAACTGGCCGGCGGTGCTGTGGATAACCATCTGCACCTGGACGGCCGCTCGCTACTCGGCCACCTGCAAGGGCAGGGCGGCCACGACGAGGTGATCGGCGAATACATGGCCGAAGGCACCGTCGGCCCGCTGATGATGATCCGCCGTGGGCCTTACAAATTCGTGTACAGCGAAGACGACCCTTGCTTACTCTACGACCTGAGCCGCGACCCGCACGAGCGGGAGAACCTCACCAGCAGCCCGGACCACCAGGTGCTGCTGCAGGCATTTGTCGATGAAGCACACCAGCGCTGGGATATCCCCAGCCTGCGCCAGCAAGTTCTGGCCAGCCAGCGCCGCCGGCGCCTGGTGGCCGAGGCGCTGGCCATCGGCAAGCTGACAAGCTGGGACCACCAACCGTGGGTGGACGCCAGCCAACAGTACATGCGCAACCATATCGATCTCGACGACCTCGAGCGCAAGGCACGTTATCCACAGCCCGCCCCCATGGATTGAGAAGAGAGGCCGCCATGCAGAAGTTCTCCACCGTCGTGTTCGCCCTGGCTCTGGCCACCGCCACGGCCCACGCCGCAGACAGCGACACACAATGCAGCACCGTGAAGATGGCCGA
Source organism: Pseudomonas sp. NBRC 111123 (assembly GCF_001320205.1). Taxonomy (NCBI): domain Bacteria; kingdom Pseudomonadati; phylum Pseudomonadota; class Gammaproteobacteria; order Pseudomonadales; family Pseudomonadaceae; genus Pseudomonas; species Pseudomonas sp. NBRC 111123. Next base: position 172,288 of record NZ_BCAZ01000002.1, on the reverse strand, counting down.
CCCCGGCTGGAGCGATATCGCCTCGACCAACGCCGTGGCCCGGCTGCTGCTGGAAAGCCTGGGCTACCAGGTGAAGATCGACAGCCTGGCCGTGCCGATCATCTATGGCGGCCTCAAGGACGGGCGGGTCGATGCCTTCCTTGGCAACTGGATGCCGGCGCAGCAAGGCTTCCATGACAAGTTCATCGCCAATGGCGATGTGCAGCCGTTGTCGCGCAACCTGGAAGGCACAGAGTTCACCCTGGCGGTACCGGATTACGTGTGGAATGCCGGGGTGAAAGACTTCGCCGACCTGCAGAAGTACGCCGACCAGTTCGACAAGAAGCTGTACGGCATCGGCTCCGGCGCGCCAGCGAACCTGTCGCTGAAGGAAATCATCGACAAGAACGAATTCAACCTGGGCCAGTGGAAGCTGGTGGAATCCAGTGAGCAGGCGATGCTGGCGCAGGTGGATAGGGCGGTGAAGAAACAGCAGTTCATCACCTTCCTCGGCTGGACGCCGCATCCGATGAACGTGAAGCTGAAGATGCACTACCTGACTGGCGGCGAGAAGTGGTTCGGCAGCAAGGGCGAGGTGTTCACCCTGACCCGCAAGGGTTATCCACAAGCCTGCCCGAATGCGGCAAAGCTGCTGGGCAACCTGAGTTTCACCCTGGACATGGAAAACACCATCATGGCCGAGGTTGTGGATAAGAAGATCAACTTCGATGAGGCGGCCAAGGCTTGGGTGAAGCAGCACCCCGAGCAGCTGGAAGGGTGGTTGGCTGGGGTAACCACCAAATCCGGTGGCAATGCCTTGGAGGCCGTCAAAGCCAAGCTTTGACCCCTGCCCCTGGTGGAAGCGGGTTTACCCGCGAAGAATCCAGCTCGGTGCATGGCACCGGCTTCGCCGGTGTTCGCGGGTAAACCCGCTCCAACAGGGAATGGGCAATCCCGGAAGAGATCAGCCCCGAGCCAGTTGCCGGCGCAGTTCAGCCAACACTGGTGCCGTATCCGGGCGCACTCCGCGCCAGATGAAGAACGCCTCAGCTGCCTGCTCGGCCAGCATGCCCAGCCCATCCAGCACCTTGGCCGCACCCAGCTTCTCAGCCCACTGGCAGAAAGGCGTGGGCTCTTTGCCATACATCATGTCGTAGCACACCGTGCGCCCAGCCTCGACCAGGCTGTCGGCAATCGGCGGCAACTCACCGGCCAGGCTCGCCGACGTGGCATTGATGATCACGTCCACTGGCTCCTGCAGCCAGGCAAACCCGCTGGCCACCACCGGCCCCAGTTCATCGAACTCCCGTGCCAGTTGCTCGGCCTTCTCCAAGGTACGGTTGGCAATCACCAGCGACTGTGGCTGGTGCGCCAGGATCGGCTCCAGCACGCCACGCACGGCACCGCCAGCACCCAGGATGAGAATGCGCTTGCCGGCAAGTTCGACCCCGGCGTTCACCGTCAGGTCGCGTACCAGGCCAGCGCCGTCGGTGTTGTCGCCCTGCAGCGTGCCGTCGGCCAGCTTGCTCAGCGTGTTCACCGCACCCGCACGCTGGGCACGCGGGGTGAGGCTGTCGCACAGGCGGTAGGCCTCTTCCTTGAACGGTACGGTGACGTTGCCGCCGCTGCCTTGCTTGAAGAAGCCGCGCGCACAATCGCTGAACTCGTCCAGCGGTGCCAGCAGCGTGGCGTATTCAAGGTCCTGGCCGGTCTGTTCAGCGAACAGGCGGTGGATCAGCGGCGATTTGCTGTGGCCGATGGGGTTGCCGAAAACAACGTACTGGTCCATGACGATTCCTTTTTTATCCACAGGCTTACTGGCCCAGCCAGTCGCGATCCTGCAGGAAGTATTCGGTCAGGCGTGCTTCCTCGCTGCCGGGTGCGGCCTTCCAGTCGTAGCCCCAGCGCACTTGCGGCGGCAGCGACATGAGGATCGACTCGGTACGGCCACCGGACTGCAGGCCGAACAGGGTGCCACGGTCGTAGACCAGGTTGAACTCCACGTAACGGCCGCGGCGGTATTCCTGGAACTCGCGCTGCTGTGGCGTGAAGGGGGTGTTCTTGCGGCGCTGGACGATCGGCAGGTAGGCCTCGACATAGGCATCACCGATGGCACGCAGGAAAGCGAAGCAGGTGTCGAAGTCCCACTCGTTCAGGTCGTCGAAGAACAGGCCGCCGATGCCACGCGGCTCGCCGCGGTGTTTGAGGTGGAAGTAGCGGTCGCACCAGGCCTTGTAGCGCGGGTACACGTCAGCGCCGAATGGCGCGCAGGCCTGCTCTGCCACGCGGTGCCAATGGATGCAGTCTTCCTCAACGCCGTAGTAGGGGGTCAGGTCGAACCCGCCGCCGAACCACCAGACCGCCTCTTCACCTTCCTTCTCGGCAATGAAGAAACGCACGTTGGCGTGGGACGTCGGCACATGCGGGTTGTGTGGGTGGATCACCAGCGACACGCCCAGGGCCTCGAAGCCACGGCCCGCCAGTTCCGGGCGGTGGGCGCTGGCCGACGGCGGCAGGCCGGCGCCGAATACGTGGGAGAAGTTGACCCCGCCTTTCTCGATCAGCTTACCGTCACCGATCACCCGCGTGCGGCCCCCGCCACCGGCTTCGCGCACCCAGGCGTCCTCGACGAAGCGGGCGCCGCCGTCTTCGGCTTCGAGGGCAGAGCAGATGCGGTCTTGCAGGTCGAGCAGGTAGGCTTTCACGGCCTCGGTGCGGCTAGTCATCGGGTCACCAGGAACGGGCAGGGAAGAATTCGCCGCGTAGCATACCACCGCCGGCGCGCGCGCCGCAGTTGACGGCGATCAAGCAAAAGCGTCCGATAGAAGGCCTTTTCCCGATCCCGACAACAGGAGTGCGAGATGGCCAAGCGTATCCAGTTCAGCCAGCATGGCGGCCCGGAAGTGCTGCAGCTTGTGGAATTCGACCCCGCCCCACCCGGGCCGCAGCAGGTGCGCGTGCGCAACCATGCGATCGGCCTGAACTTCATCGACACTTACTTCCGCAGCGGGCTGTACGCACCGCCGTCCCTGCCCTCTGGCCTGGGCACCGAGGCCGCCGGGGTAGTCGAGGCCGTGGGCGAGGGCGTAACCCGGCTGAAGGTCGGTGACCGCGTGGCCCATGCCGGAGGCCCTCTGGGCGCCTATAGCGAGGTGCATACGCTGCCCGAGGCCAACCTGGTCAAACTGCCCGACAACATCAGTTTCGAGCAGGCGGCGGCGGTGATGCTCAAGGGGCTGACCGTGCAGTACCTGCTCAAGCAGACCTATGAGGTCAAACCGGGTGACGTGATCTTGTTCCACGCCGCAGCCGGTGGCGTGGGTTCGCTGGCGTGCCAGTGGGCCAAGGCCCTGGGCGCCAAGCTGATCGGTACCGTGAGCTCCGCCGAAAAGGCCGAGCGAGCCAAGGCGCTGGGGGCGTGGGCGACCATCGACTACAGCTGCGAGGACGTGGCCAAGCGAGTGCTGGAGCTGACCGATGGCAAGAAGTGCCCGGTGGTGTATGACGGCGTCGGTGCCGACACCTGGCTGACCTCGCTGGACTGCCTGCAGCCGCGCGGGTTGATGGTGAGCTTCGGCAATGCCTCGGGGGCAGTGAGCGGGGTGAACCTGGGGATCCTGTCGCAAAAGGGTTCGCTGTATGTCACCCGGCCGACGCTGGCGACCTATGCCAACAATGCCGAGAACACCCAGGCCATGGCTGATGACCTGTTCGCGATGATTGGCAGCGGGAAGCTGGTTGTGGATATCCAGCAGCGGTATCCGTTGAGTGAGGCGGCGAAGGCGCAGGCGGAGTTGTCGGCGCGCAGGACCGTAGGCTCTACCGTCCTGCTGCCTTGAGCCGAACACAGCTCTTGGGCCAGTAGATACCCCCTGTGGGAGCGGGTTCACCCGCGAAGAAGGCACCACGGTGCCTGGCACCGGCTCCGCCGGTGTTCGCGGGTAAACCCGCTCCCACAGCGGTACCGTGCCAGGCCTGTGGGTAGGTATCAGCCCGGGCGAACGACCTCGCCAGTGGCGAGGTTACGAATCACACTCGGATTCTTCCGCCCGCCCAGCGCACCACCCAGCACCAGGTCCAGCTGGCCATGGAAATACTGCTCCACCCGCAAGCGGCTCTTCGCCGCCGGCCGCCCGCCTGGATTGCACGAGGTGGAAATCAGCGGGCCGACCAGCGCACAGAGCTCACGCACCTGCGGGTGATCGCTGACGCGCAGTGCCACCGTGTCGTGCTGCCCGGTCACCCACTCGGGCAACAGGTCCTGGTGCGGCACCAGCCAGGTATTCGGGCCCGGCCAGGTGGCACCCATGCGGTCGATCCAGTCCTCGGGAAAATCCTCGAACAGAAAGTCGAACTGGCGGATGTTGTCGGCGATCAGGATCAGCCCTTTATCCACAGGCCGCGACTTCAACGCCAGCAGGCGATACACCGCGTCCTCGTTCCATGGGTCGCAGCCCAGGCCCCAGACCGCTTCCGTCGGGTAGGCGATCACTGCGCCTGCCCGGATCTCACGTGCGGCTTGTTGCACACGAAAACTGCTCACCATTTGTGTCTCTCCGCCTATAAACCTTGCTTGAGCGCAGTGTACTCAGCCAGCGCGGGCAAACCAACGCCCGGCAACATTGCTGACCTGGCCTTCGAGCTCCAGTTCGGTCAGCTGCGCGAGTACTTCGGCCAGCGGCCGGTCGCTGAAATGGGCCAGGTTCTCGCTAGTCTGTGGCGCAGCATGCAGCAGGGCAAGCAACGGATGCAGCGGTTTTTTCACAACCGCAGGCGGCAGGTTCTGCCAACCGCGCAGGCTTTCCAGGATCTGCTCAACGCTTTCCACCAGCAGTGCGCCATCGCGGATCAGCTGATGGCAGCCCTTGGCCGCCGGGTGATGGATCGAACCTGGAATGGCGTATACCTCGCGGCCTTGTTCAGCTGCCAGGCGGGCGGTGATCAACGAGCCGCTGGCAAGGCTGGCCTCCACCACCAGCACACCTAGCGACAAACCACTGATGATGCGATTGCGCCGCGGGAAGTTGCCCGGCAAGGGCCCGGCATCAAGCGGATACTCGGACACCAATGCGCCGCCCCGGTCGATCATCATCTGCGCAAGGTCGCGGTGGCGCTGTGGATAAAGTTTTTGCAAGCCCGTTCCGAGCACACCGATGGTGCCCCCTCCGACCTCCAGCGCCGCCCGATGAGCGGCACCATCGATACCCAGCGCGAGGCCGCTGGTGATGGTGAAACCCGCCTGGGCAAGGTAACGGGAAAATGCCCTGGCCGTGTCGAGCGCCGGGGGTGTGGCACGCCTGCTGCCCACAATGGCCAGCTGAGGTCGGTCGAGCAGTGCCGGATCACCAGCAACGAAAAGTAGCGGTGGGGCGTCGTCGATTTCCCCCAGCAGTGCCGGGTAGCCAGGCCCGTCCCACATCAGTAAATGCTGGCCGGGGCGCTCTAGCCAGGCCATGGCGGCCTGCGCGCCTTCGCGCACTTCGGCACTGCGCCGGGCATCGATACTGGCCTGGCCAATGCCTAACGCACGCCAGGCCGAGCCCGGCGCACTGAGCGCGGAAGAAGCACTGCCAAAGGCCTCCAGCAAGGTACGAAAGCGTCGCAGTCCCGTCTCGGGGAGGCGGTGCAGGCGTAATCGTGCCTCCAGTTCGGCAGGCGGGCAAGGCGACGAATGGTAAGTTGGCATGGGGATCATCCTTGATCGAAACAGGGCCATCTACGTGGCACAAACTGTGGATAACTCTGTGAGTAACACTTTGAAAAGCTGTCCATTGGTTGGGGGCTATCAAGCCTATAGACACCCTAGACGAGCTTGCCAGGTGCCGAAATCGCCGTTTCCCTTTATTATGTGTGCTCAGTTTTCAACCGACCGCACAGTGACTGCCTGACCTTATGGCCATCTTGAACATTCTCGAATTCCCGGACCCGCGCCTGCGCACCATTGCCAAACCGGTAACGGTGTTCGACGACGCCCTGCGTCAGCTGATCGACGACATGTTTGAAACCATGTACGAAGCCCCCGGCATCGGCCTGGCCGCCACCCAGGTCAACGTGCACCAGCAGGTCGTGGTCATGGACCTCAGCGAAGACCGCAGCGAGCCGCGCGTCTTCATCAACCCGACGGTCGAAGAACTCACCCACGACATGGGCCAGTACCAGGAAGGCTGCCTGTCGGTACCGGGCTTCTACGAGAACGTCGACCGCCCGCTGCGTGTGCGAGTCAAAGCCCAGGACCGCGACGGCAAGCCGTATGAGCTGGAATGCGAAGGCCTGCTGGCGGTGTGCGTGCAGCACGAGTTCGACCACCTCAACGGCAAGCTGTTTGTCGACTACCTGTCGCAGCTCAAGCGCGACCGGATCAAGAAGAAGCTGGAAAAGCAGCACCGCCAGCAAGCCTGATCCCCACCTCCCAGAAGGCTTGCTCCGGCAAGCCTTTTTCTTTTTGGAAGCGAGAACTCCATGCGCATCGTCTTTGCAGGCACTCCAGAGTTTGCCGCCGAACACCTCAAGGCCTTGCTCGACAGCCCGTACGAGATCGTGGCTGTCTACACCCAGCCCGACCGCCCTGCCGGCCGTGGTCAGAAGCTCATGCCGAGCGCGGTCAAGGCGCTGGCTGTGGCCCATGACATCCCGGTGTTCCAGCCACAGACCCTGCGCAATGCCGAGGCCCAGGCAGAACTCGCCGCGCTCAAGCCAGACCTCATGGTGGTGGTCGCCTACGGGCTGATCCTGCCGCAAGCCGTGCTCGACATCCCGCGTCTGGGTTGCATCAACAGCCACGCCTCCTTGCTGCCACGCTGGCGCGGTGCGGCGCCGATCCAGCGCGCCGTGGAAGCGGGCGATGCCGAGAGCGGCGTGACCGTGATGCGCATGGAAGCTGGCCTGGATACCGGGCCGATGCTGCTCAAAGTGGTCACCCCGATCAGCGCCGACGATACCGGTGGCAGCCTGCACGACCGCCTCGCCGAAATGGGGCCGCCAGCTGTAGTCCAGGCCATTGCCGGCCTGGCAGACGGTTCGCTGCAAGGTGAGGTTCAGGACGATGCCCTGGCAACCTACGCACATAAGCTGAACAAGGACGAAGCACGCATCGACTGGAGTCGCCCGGCCGTCGAGCTTGAACGTCTGGTCCGCGCCTTCAACCCATGGCCGGTGTGCCACAGCACGCTCGATGGCGAAAGCGTGAAGGTGCTGGCTGCCAACTTGTCCACAGGCAAGGGCGCCCCGGGCGAGATCCTCTCCGCCAGCAAGGACGGCCTGGTCGTCGCGTGCGGTGACCAGGCGCTGAGCCTGACCCGCCTGCAATTGCCTGGCGGCAAGGCGCTGAACTTCAGCGACCTGTTCAACAGCCGCCGCGAGAAGTTCGCCGCCGGCAAGGTGCTGGGCCAATGAACCCGCGCCTCGCCGCCGCCCGTGCCCTTGCCGCTGTACTCAGCGGCAAGGCCTCGCTGAACAGCTCGCTGCCAGCGCAGCTGGACAAGGTCGAAGAACGCGACCGTGGCCTGACCCAGGACCTGGCGTTCGGCACCGCCCGCTGGCAGCCACGCCTGGATCTGCTGGCCGCGCAGCTGCTGCAGAAGCCATTCAAAGCCGCCGATGCCGATGTGCAGGCATTGCTGCTGGTCGGCCTGTATCAGCTGTTCTACACCCGCATTCCGGCCCACGCCGCCATCGGCGAGACCGTCGGCTGCGCCGACAAGCTGAAAAAGCCTTGGGCCAAGGGCCTGCTCAATGCCGTATTGCGCCGCGCCCAGCGCGAAGGCGAAGCACTGCTCGCCGCCATGGAGCGCGACCCGGTAGTGCGCACCGCTCACCCACGCTGGTTGCAGAAGTCGCTCAAAGCCTTCTGGCCAGAGCAATGGGAAGCCATCTGCGCCGCCAACAACGCCCACCCGCCGATGATCTTGCGGGTCAATCGCCGCCACCATAGCCGCGACGCCTACCTGGCGCTGCTGGCCGAGGCAGGCGTTGGCGCCAGTGCCTGCCAGTACAGCCGTGACGGCATCGTGCTGGCCGAAGCCTGCGACGTGCGTGGCCTGCCAGGCTTCGCCCACGGCTGGGTCAGCGTCCAGGACGAAGCCGCGCAGCTGTCCGCCGACCTGCTAGAACTGGCCCCCGGCCAGCGCGTGCTCGACGCTTGCTGCGCGCCGGGCGGCAAGACCTGCCACCTGCTTGAAGCCGAGGCTGGCCTGGGCCATGTGGTGGCCATCGACCTCGAAGCCAAGCGCCTGACCCGCGTGCGCGAAAACCTCGACCGCCTGCAGCTGGAGGCCGAACTGATTGCCTGCGATGCCCGCGACACCGCCAGCTGGTGGGATGGCAAGCCGTTCCAGCGCATCCTGCTTGATGCGCCGTGCTCGGCCACCGGCGTGATCCGTCGCCACCCTGACATCAAGCTGACCCGCCAGGCCGAGGACATTCCGGCCCTGGCCGCACTGCAAGGTGAACTGCTCGATGCGCTGTGGCCGACCCTGGAAGTGGGCGGCATGCTGCTGTACGCCACCTGTTCCAGCCTGCCGACCGAGAACACCGAAGTGATCGACGCCTTCCTTGCCCGCACCCCGGGCGCCCGTGAGCTGGACCTGGCCACCGAAGCCGGCCTGCGCCAGCCCCACGGCCGCCAGCTGCTGGCCCAAGAGGGCGGCCATGACGGGTTCTACTATGCCAAGCTGATCAAGATCGCCGCCTCGCGCGGGTAAGCACAACGGGTAGGGAGTAGCGGATGAAGATCATCATCCTCGGCGCAGGGCAGGTGGGCGGTACGCTGGCGGAACACCTGGCCAGCGAAGCCAACGACATCACCGTGGTCGATACCGATGGCGACCGCCTTCGCGACCTCGGCGACCGTCTGGACATCCGCACCGTGCAGGGCCGTGGCTCGCTGCCGACGGTGCTGCGCCAGGCAGGTGCCGACGACGCTGACATGCTGGTGGCGGTGACCAACAGCGACGAAACCAACATGGTCGCCTGCCAGGTGGCCTACACGCTGTTCCACACCCCGACCAAGATCGCCCGGGTGCGCGAGTCGGCTTACCTGACCCGTGAAGAGCTGTTCGACAACGACCACATCCCGGTCGACGTGCTGATCAGCCCTGAGCAGGTGGTGACCAACTACATCAAGCGCCTGATCGAACACCCAGGTTCGCTACAGGTGATCGACTTCGCAGAGGGCAAGGCCCAGCTGGTGGCGGTGAAGGCCTATTACGGTGGCCCGCTGGTGGGCCAGCAGCTGCGCCAGATCCGTGCGCACATGCCCAACGTCGACACCCGCGTGGCGGCAATCTTCCGCCGCGACCGGCCGATCACCCCGCGTGGCGACACGGTGATCGAAGCCGACGACGAAGTGTTCTTCATCGCCGCGAAGAAGGACATCCGCGCCGTGATGGGCGAGTTGCGCCGCATCGACGAGACCAACAAGCGGGTAGTCATTGCTGGCGGCGGGCAGATTGGCGAGCGCCTGGCCGAGGCCATCGAAAGTCGTTACCAGGTGAAGATCATCGAGATGAGCCCGGCCCGCTGCCGGCAGCTTTCCGACACCTTGGAAAGCACCGTGGTGCTGCAGGGCAGCGCCTCGGACAAGGACCTGATGCTCGAAGAGAACATCGCCGATGCCGACATCTTCCTGGCCCTGACCAACGACGACGAGGCCAACATCATGTCGTCGCTGCTGGCCAAGCGCCTGGGCGCACGCAAGGTGATGACCATCATCAACAACCCGGCCTATGTCGACCTGGTGCAGGGCGGCGAGATCGACATCGCCATCAGTCCCCAGCTGGCCACCATCGGCACCTTGCTGGCACATGTGCGGCGCGGCGATATCGTCAGCGTGCACTCGCTGCGCCGCGGCGCGGCCGAGGCCATCGAGGCGGTGGCGCACGGTGATTCGAAGTCGAGCAAGGTGGTCGGCAAGGCTGTGGAAAACATTGCGCTGCCACCGGGCACCACCATCGGCGCGATCATCCGCGACGAGGAAGTGCTGATCGCCCACGACGACACGGTGATCGAATCAGGCGACCATGTGATCCTCTTCGTTGTGGATAAAAAGCACATACGGGATGTGGAGAAGCTGTTCCACGTCGGCTTGAGTTTCTTCTAGGAGAAGAGGGCATGCGCGAATCGCTGGAGAAGATGCTGGCCAAGGGTGTGGATAACCCGCTTCTGAGGTTTGGCCTGGGCAAGGCCTGGCTGGATGAGGGAAATGGCGCAGAGGCGGCGGTGCACCTGGCACGGTGCGTGGAGCAGGACCCGAAGTACTCGGCGGCGTGGAAACTGCTGGGGAAGGCGTATCAGTTGGGCGGTGATGTGGCGGCGGCGCGCAAGGCTTGGGAGGACGGGATTGTTGCGGCCCAGGCTCATGGCGACAAGCAGGCCGAGAAAGAGATGACCGTGTTCCTGAAGAAGCTCAACAAGACATCAGGTTGACGCCCCCCCTGTGGGAGCGGGTTCACCCGCGAATGCGATGTTGAATTCAACGATGCATTCGCGGGTTAACCCGCTCCCACAGGGGACGGTGAAAGGCTTAGTACCAGCGCGGCTCGCCGGCAGGGCGCTTTTTGAAGCGCTTCATGCTCCACATGTACTGGCTGGGGTACTCGCGCACATAACGCTCGACCACCTTGCTCATGGCCGCCGCCGACACGTTGACGTCGGTGCTGTACATTTCTTCCGGCGCCGCTTCCAGGAACACCTTGAAGCCCGACCCGTCCGGCAGCCGCAGCGCATGCAGGAACACCCCCACCGCCTTGCCACCGGCCAGCATGTTCGGCACGAACTTGCTGGTCAGCGCCTGTGTGCCCAGAAACGGCACGAACACACCCGCCGATTCCGCCGGCTCCGGGTCCGCAGGAATACCTACCTGCCCGCCGCGGCGCACTTCCTTGATCACACTCAGGATGCCTTCCTTGGTCGAAGGCGCCACGCGGTTGCCCATCTGCACCCGTTGCTCGCGCAGCAGGTCATCCACCGCCTTGAGCTTCGGCGGGCGGTAGAAGATGATCGGTTTGCACTGGTTGCAGTAGAAGTGGTTGAGCACTTCCCAGTTACCCAAGTGACTGGTGATGCCGACCACGCCCTTGCCCGAGGCCAGGGCCTGCTCCAGCACTTCCAGGCCGTGAACTTCCTTCACCAGGTCGAGCGAGCGCTGCGGCGGCCAGATCCAGGCACAGGCACTTTCGACGAAGGATTTGCCGATATCCTTCAATGCACGGCCGACCAACTGCTCACGTTCCGCCGGGTCCATCTCCGGGAAGCACTTGGCCAGGTTGATGCGCACGACATTGCGCGAGCCGTTGGGCACCTTCCACATCAGCCAGCCGATACCGGCGCCGACGCGCTGCACAGCGCCCCAGGGCAGCTTGGCAAACAGACGCAGCACCCCGACCATCAGGGCGCCCTTGAACTTTTCCACAGGCAATTCCTTATTTCAGCAAGGCGCGCATTGTAACCCCTCAGCGCAACAAGGCGGCGTAGCGATCGCAATCGGTGGTGTGGTCCATGACCATGCCGGTGGCCTGCATGAAGGCGTAGCAGATGGTCGGCCCCACGAAGGTGAAGCCGGCCTTCTGCAGAGCTTTGCTCATGGCCTTGGCTTCGTCGGTGACGGCCGGCACATCACTGCGGGCCTGGAAGTGGTTGATCTTCGGCTCACCGCCGACGAATGACCAGAGCCACTCGGCAGGGTTGTCCACAGCCAGCCAGGCCAGCGCGTTGCGCCGGGCAGCCTTGAGCTTGAGGCGGTTGCGGATGATACCGGCGTCCTGCATCAACTCTTCGATGCGTTCGTCGCTCATGGCGGCCAGCTTCACCGGATCGAAGCCATACATCACCTCGCGATAACGCTCGCGTTTGCGCAAGACGGTGATCCACGAAAGCCCCGCCTGGAACCCTTCGAGCAAAAGCATCTCGAACAGCAACGCCGGGTCACGCTGTGGCGTTCCCCATTCCTGGTCGTGGTAGGCCTGGTACAACGGATCGTCGGTACACCAAAAGCAGCGTGGCATAAGGCTCCAATGAGTAGAGGGCGAGGCGAATCAGGTTATACTCCCGCTCTTTACATCCGCATCCCCAGATACAGGTGAATTTCGTGAGCCAGCCTACGCCAGCCGTGCGTACCTTCCAAGACCTGATCCTCGCCCTGCAAAACTACTGGGCAGCTCAAGGTTGTGTGGTGCTTCAGCCCTACGATATGGAAGTAGGCGCCGGCACTTTCCACACCGCTACATTCCTGCGCGCCGTGGGTCCAGAAACCTGGAACGCCGCCTATGTGCAGCCTAGCCGTCGCCCTGCCGACGGGCGGTATGGCGAAAACCCCAACCGCCTGCAGCACTACTACCAGTTCCAGGTAGTCCTGAAGCCGAACCCGGCCAACTTCCAGGAGCTGTACCTCGGCTCGCTGAAAGCCATCGGCCTGGACCCGCTGGTCCACGACATCCGCTTCGTCGAAGACAACTGGGAGTCGCCGACCCTGGGCGCCTGGGGCCTGGGCTGGGAAATCTGGCTGAACGGCATGGAAGTCACCCAGTTCACCTACTTCCAGCAGGTAGGTGGCATCGAGTGCTACCCGGTCACCGGTGAAATCACCTACGGCCTCGAGCGCCTGGCCATGTACATCCAGGGCGTCGACTCGGTCTACGACCTGGTGTGGGCCGACGGCCCGTTCGGCAAGGTCACCTACGGCGACGTGTTCCACCAGAACGAGGTAGAGCAGTCGACCTACAACTTCGAACACGCCAACGTCGAGAAGCTGTTCGAACTGTTCGACTTCTATGAAAGCGAAGCAAACCGCCTGATCAAGCTGGAGCTGCCGCTGCCGACCTATGAAATGGTCCTGAAGGCCTCGCACACCTTCAACCTGCTCGATGCCCGCCGCGCCATCTCGGTAACCGAGCGCCAGCGTTACATCCTGCGCGTTCGTACCCTGGCTCGGGACGTGGCGCAAAGCTATCTGCAAGCCCGCGCACGCCTGGGCTTCCCGATGGCCACCCCTGAACTGCGTGACGAAGTGTTGGCGAAGCTGGAGGCTGCACAATGAGTGCTCAAGATTTCCTGGTAGAACTGGGCACCGAAGAGCTGCCACCCAAAGCCCTGGCAAGCCTCGGCGACGCCTTCCTGGCCGGTATCGAGAAAGGCCTGCAGGCCGCCGGCCTGAACTACACCGCCAAGCAGGTATACGCCGCGCCGCGTCGCCTGGCCGTGCTGATCCGCCAGCTCGATGTTCAGCAGCCTGACCGCAGCATCAACATCGACGGCCCGCCCATGCAGGCTGCTTTCAAAGACGGCGAGCCGACCCAGGCTGCCTTGGGCTTTGCCAAGAAGTGCGGCGTAGAGCTGTCCGAAATCGACCAGAGCGGCGCCAAGCTGCGCTTCTCGCAGCACATCCCGGGCAAGGCCACCGCCAGCCTGCTGCCGACCATCGTAGAAGATTCGCTCAACGACCTGCCGATCCCCAAGCGCATGCGCTGGGCCGCCAGCCGTGAAGAGTTCGTGCGCCCGACCCAGTGGCTGGTAATGCTGCTTGGCGACCAGGTGGTCGACTGCACCATCCTGTCGCAGAAGGCCAGCCGTGAGTCCCGTGGCCACCGCTTCCACCACCCGGAAAACGTGGTCATCACTACCCCGGCCAACTACGTCGAGGACCTGCGCAAGGCCTACGTGCTGGCCGACTTCGCCGAGCGTCGCGAGCTGATCAGCAAGCGCACCGCAGAGCTGGCCATGCAGCAGGAAGGCAGCGCCATCGTGCCGCCGGCACTGCTGGACGAAGTGACTGCCCTGGTCGAGTGGCCGGTGCCGCTGGTGTGCTCGTTCGAGGAGCGTTTCCTCGAGGTGCCGCAAGAAGCCCTGATCACTACCATGCAGGACAACCAGAAGTACTTCTGCCTGCTGGACAGCGAAGGCAAGCTGCTGCCGCGCTTCATCACCGTGGCCAACGTCGAGAGCCGTGACCCCAAGCAGATCGTGCAGGGTAATGAGAAGGTCGTGCGCCCGCGCCTGACCGACGCCGAGTTCTTCTTCAAGCAGGACAAGAAGCAGCCACTGGAAACCTTCAACGAGCGCCTGAAGAACGTGGTGTTCCAGGCTCAGCTGGGCACTGTCTACGACAAGGCCGAGCGCGTTTCCCGCCTGGCTGCGTTCATCGCCCCGCTGATTGGCGGCGACGCCCAGCGCGCCGGCCGTGCCGGCCTGCTGTCGAAGTGCGACCTGGCCACCGAAATGGTTGGCGAATTCCCTGAAATGCAGGGCGTTGCCGGCTACTACTACGCGCTCAACGATGGTGAGCCGGAAGACGTCGCCCTGGCCCTGAACGAGCAGTACATGCCGCGCGGTGCTGGCGCCGAGCTGCCGCAGACCCTCACCGGTGCTGCCGTGGCCATCGCCGACAAGCTCGATACCCTGGTTGGCATCTTCGGCATCGGCATGCTGCCCACCGGCAGCAAGGACCCATACGCCCTGCGCCGTGCAGCCCTGGGCGTGCTGCGCATCCTGATCGAGAAGCAGCTGGACCTCGACCTGAGCGCTGCAGTCGAGTTCGCGGTCAAGCAGTTCGGTGCCAAGGTCAAGGCCGCTGGCCTGGCCGAGCAGGTGCTGGAGTTCATCTTCGACCGCCTGCGCGCACGCTACGAAGACGAAGGCATCGACGTTGCCACCTACCTGTCGGTACGTGCCCTGAAGCCGGCTTCCGCCCTGGACTTCGACCAGCGCGTACAGGCTGTGCAGGCCTTCCGCAAGCTGCCGGAAGCCGAAGCCCTGGCCGCGGTGAACAAGCGCGTGTCGAACCTGCTGAGCAAGGCCGAAGGCGCCATCGCCGACCAGGTCGAGCCGAAATACTTCGACAACGCCAACGAGTTCTCCTTGTACTCGGCCATCCAGCAGGCCGACCAGGCCGTGCAACCGATGGCAGCCGCGCGTCAGTACAGCGAATCGCTGGCCCGCCTGGCGGCCCTGCGTGACCCGGTCGACGCCTTCTTCGAGGCGGTGATGGTCAACGCCGAAGACGCCAAGGTACGTGCCAACCGTTATGCCCTGCTCAGCCGCCTGCGCGGCCTGTTCCTGGGTGTGGCCGACATTTCGCTGCTGGGGTAAGCCTTGAAACTGCTGATTCTCGATCGTGACGGGGTGATCAACCAAGACTCCGACGCCTACATCAAGACGCTGGAAGAATGGATTCCGATCCCTGGCTCGGTCGAGGCCATCGCGCAGTTGAGCAAGGCTGGCTGGACGGTGGCCGTGGCCACCAACCAGTCCGGCATCGCCCGTGGCTACTACTCGCTGGCCACCCTGGAGGCCATGCACGCGCGCTTGCGCGAGCTGGTGGCCGAGCAGGGCGGCGAGGTGGGCCATATCGTGTATTGCCCGCACGGGCCAGATGAAGGCTGCGATTGCCGCAAGCCCAAGCCTGGCATGCTGCGGGCGATCGCCGAGCATTACCAGGTAGGCCTTGAAGGCGTCTGGTTCGTTGGCGACAGCAAAGGTGACCTGGAGGCCGCCCTGGCCGTCGGTGCACAACCCGTGTTGGTGAAAACCGGCAAGGGCGAGCGGACCCTGGAAAAAGGCGTCCCGGAAACTACACTGATTTTCGACGATCTGGCAGCTATCGCCAGAGAAATTATTTAAACAACAATGCGCCTTCGGGCGCATTTTCCCAGGCGGGCACGCCCCGCAACGGTACTTGCCACTATGTCGATCCTGCAGGCGATCAGAATCTTTCTTTTTTACCTGCTGCTGGGCACCAGTTCGCTGCTGTGGTGCTCGCTGAGCTTCTTCGTCGCGCCGTTCTTGTCGTTCCCCAAGCGCTACAAGTTCATCAACGTGTACTGGTGCCGTTGCGCGCTGTTTTTGGTGCGCACCATCCTCGGTATCAACTACAAGGTCACCGGTGCCGAGAACGTGCCGGCTGAGCCCTGCGTGATCCTGTCCAACCACCAGAGCACCTGGGAAACCTTTTTCCTTTCCCAGTACTTCTCGCCGCTGAGCCAGGTGCTCAAGCGCGAGCTGCTGTATGTGCCGTTCTTTGGTTGGGCCATGGCCATGCTGCGACCGATTGCGATCAACCGCGACAACCCCAAGGAAGCGCTGCGCCAGGTCGCCAGCAAGGGTGACGAGTTGCTCAAGCAGAAAACCTGGGTACTGATCTTCCCGGAAGGTACCCGGGTGCCGTTCGGTACTGTGGGCAAATTCTCCCGGGGCGGTACCGCGCTGGCCGTGAATGCCGGCCTGCCAGTGCTGCCGATTGCCCACAACGCCGGCAAGTTCTGGCCCAAGACGGGTTGGGGCAAGCGCTCGGGCACCATCGAAGTGGTCATCGGCAAGCCGATGTACGCCGAAGGTACCGGGCCACGGGCCATTGCCGAGCTCAACGACCGTGCAGCAGCCTGGAACGAGGCGACCCAGCGGGCTATGGGTTCGCTGCCGCCAGTCGATGAGAAACCGCAGGAACAGATCGCCTGACCATCTGTGGATAACTTGTGAACAGTTTTTTGATAAAGTGCCACGAGTCGAAGCTAAGTGTATGAATTAGCTGTTTATTTCTCTCTGTGACATTTTTCTGAAAAACGTGCATAAGTTTTTTCAGGGCATAAGAAAACCGGCTTTTACAGCCGGTTTTTTTATGCGTTCAATTGAGTGCCTACACGCTCCGTAGGAGCGGCCTTGCGGCCCTTTCGCGACGCAAGGCCGCTCCCACAAAAAACTCATAACGCCAAAGTGCAGAACACTGCATCAGACCTTGTCGATATCGACGTCCTTGGTTTCTTTCAGGCAGAAGATCCCCACCACCAGGCTGATACCGGTCACCAGCACCGGGTACCACAACCCGTAGAAGATATCCCCGGTATACACCACCAGCGCGAACGACACGGTTGGCAGGAAGCCGCCGAACCAACCGTTACCGATGTGGTAAGGGAGCGACATCGAGGTGTAACGGATGCGAGTCGGGAACAGCTCGACCATCACCGCCGCCAGCGGCCCGTAGGTCATGGTCGCGATCAGGATCATCGCCACGATCAGCACCACCACCATCACCTGATTGACCTGCCCCGGGTCGGCCTTGGCCGGGTAGCCCGCCTGCTCGATCGCCGTGCGCATGGCCGTTTCGTCGAACCCGCTGATGGTCTTGTCACCGATGTTGACCACCACTTCACTGCCGGCCACGCTCACCGAACTGTACGGCAGGCCCTGTTTGACCAGGAAGGTCTTGACCTTGTCGCACGGGCTGTCGAAACGCGCCTTGCCGACCGGGTCGAACTGGAAGGTGCAGCCCTGCGGGTCAGCGGTGACCACGATTGGCGCCTGCCGGCTGGCTGCGTCGATCTGCGGGTTGGCGTAATGGCTCAGGGCCTTGAACAGGGGGAAGTACAGTACGGTAGCCAGCAGCAGGCCGAGCATCAGGATCGGCTTGCGCCCGATACGGTCAGACAGCCAACCGAAGAACACGAAGAACGGCGCGCCGATCACCACGCTGATGATCAGCAGGGTATTGGCCTGGGCCGGGTCCATCTTGAGCATCTGGGTCATGAAGAACAGCACGTAGAACTGTGCTGTATAGAAGGTCACGGCTTGCCCGGCGTTGATGCTGAACAGCGCAGTAAGCACGACCTTCAGGTTGGGCCAGGAGGTGAACGACTCGCGGATCGGCGACTTGCTGACTTTGCCCTGGGCCTTCATTTTCACGAAGGCCGGCGACTCGTGCATGCTCATGCGAATCCAGGTGGAGATCGCCAGCAGGAAGATCGACAACAGGAACGGCAGGCGCCAGCCCCAGGTTTCAAACTGGTCACCACTGATGTAGCGACTGCCCAGTACCACCAGCAATGACAGCAGCAGGCCCAGGGTGGCGGTGGACTGGATGAAGCCGGTGTGGAAACCACGCTTGCCAGGTGGCGCGTGTTCGGCCACATAGGTGGCGGCACCGCCGTATTCACCGCCCAGCGCCAGCCCCTGGAGCATGCGCAAGATCACCAGGATGATTGGAGCAGCGATGCCGATGCTGGCGTAGGTGGGCAGCAGGCCGACGGCGAAGGTCGACAGGCCCATCAGCACGATGGTCACCAGGAAGGTGTACTTGCGCCCGATCATGTCGCCCAGGCGGCCGAACACCAAAGCACCGAATGGCCGCACCAGGAAGCCGGCGGCAAAGGCCATGAGGGCGAAGATGAAGGCAGTGGTATCGTTCACCCCAGCAAAGAACTGCTTGCTGATGACGGCGGCCAGCGCACCATAGAGAAAAAAGTCATACCACTCGAACACCGTCCCGAGGGATGACGCGAAAATGATCTTGCGTTCTTCACGACGGCTGGAGGCGCTCGCCGTTGCACCCTGCTCTTGGATGTAATCCGACATCGTTGCTGTCCTCGGCCCGCAGGCCACAGTGATTATTCTTGTTGTTCCACTGTCGGCAGCTTGTGACCGCGAGCTGCCGGTGTTGCACGCACCCGGTTCAGGGGGTCGGTATTGCGTCTTCGTTCAGATAGGTCTGGGTTGCCGCTCCTTTGAGGATCAGTTGCGCCGCCTTCTCGGCGATCATCAGGGTGGGGGAACAGGTATTGCCGGAGGTGATCTGCGGCATGATCGAGGCGTCGGCCACGCGCAGGCCAGGGATACCGTGCACACGCAACTGGTTATCCACAACGTCCAATTCACCGCTGCCCATGCGGCAGGTGCCGACCGGATGGAAGATGGTGGTGCCGATCTTGCCGGCTGCGTCGAACAGCTCTTCCTCGGTTTGCAGGGACGGCCCTGGCAAATATTCCTTGGGATCGAATGCGGCGAGGGCAGGGGCCTGGACGATGCGCCGGGTCAGGCGAATGGCATCGGCGGCAACGCGCAAGTCCTGGGGGGCGCTCAAGTAGTTGGGGTCGATCTGCGGCGTGCTGTTCATGTCCGCGCTGCGGATATCGATGCGCCCACGGCTGGCCGGGCGCAGGTTGCACACCGAGGCGGTGAAGGCTGGGAACTGATGCAGCGGCTCGCCGAAACGCTCCAGTGAAAGCGGCTGCACGTGATACTGCAGGTTGGGCGTGGCCTGCTCCGGGCTTGAACGCACAAAGGCCCCCAGCTGGCTCGGCGCCATGGCCAGCGGGCCACTGCGGTCGTAGAGATAGCGCAGGCCCATGCCCAACTTGCCCCACATGCTATTGGCCATCTGATTGAGGGAGCGGGTGTTGCGAATCTGGTAGATCAGCCGCAGTTGCAGGTGATCCTGCAAGTTGCCACCGACGCCCGGCATATCGTGCCGTACACCGATGCCCAGGCTTTCGAGCAGTTTGCGCGGGCCGATGCCGGAACGCTGGAGGATGCCGGGCGAACCGACTGCCCCCGCGCAGAGGATGATCTCGCGGCGCGCAGCAAACTCATGCCAGGTGCCTTGCCACAGCGCTTTCACCGCTCGAGCTCGGGTGTTGTTCAACAGCACCTGGTCAACTTGCACGCCGGTCAGCACGGTGAGATTGGGGCGGCCCTTGATCGGCCGCAAAAAGGCCTTGGAGGCGTTCCAGCGCACACCGCTGCGCTGATTGACCTGAAAGTATCCACAACCCTGGTTGTCGCCGGTGTTGAAGTCGTCGACCTTGCCGATGCCACGCTGCTCGGCGGCGTCGCGGAAGGCATCGAGAATTGGCCAGCTATAGCGCTGGCGCTCAACCCGCCATTCACCGTTGCTGCCGTGGTACTCGCTGGCACCGGCAAAGTGGTGCTCACTGGCCTTGAATAACGGCAGCACGTCTTTCCAGGCCCAGCCTTCGTTGCCTTGCGCGGCCCAATGATCGTAATCGGCGGCCTGGCCGCGCATGTAGATCATGCCATTGATCGAAGAACATCCGCCGAGCACCTTGCCCCGTGGATACCCCAGCGCGCGGCCGCCCAGTCCTGGCTGTGCTTCAGTCTTGAAGCACCAGTCGGTACGGGGGTTGCCGATGCAATAGAGGTAACCGACCGGGATGTGAATCCAGGGATAGTTGTCGCGGCCACCGGCTTCGAGCAGCAGGACGCGGCAGGAAGGGTCGGCGGACAAACGATTGGCCAGCAGGCAGCCGGCGGGACCAGCGCCTACGACCACGTAGTCGAAGACAGAATCGGCTGATGGCATGTGCAACCTCGCGCCTGATTATTATTCTTGTCCCGATCCATCTTAGTGAGTAATTTCGTCAAGGAAACACGAGATTTCGCGCAGCCGTTGTGCGTTTTAGCACAGCGGTAAGTCTGTACTGGCCTCTTCGCGGGCAAACCCGCTCCTATAGGTTCTACGCTGCTCCTGAAGCCTGCGCGATCCCTGTGGGAGCGGGTTTACCCGCGAAAAGGCCAGAACGAACAGCCACAAGGATCAGCATGTTCGACTGGAACGATCTGCGGTTTTTCCTCGAGTTGCAGCGCAGTGGCCGCCTGCTAAGCGCGGCCAAACGCCTCAATACCACCCACAGCACGGTCGCCCGGCATATCGAAAGCATCGAGAAGAGCCTGGGCACGCCACTGTTCGTGCAGCACGCCCAAGGCTATGAGCTGACCCCGTCGGGCCAGGCTCTGCTCAAGCATGCCGAAGCCATGGAGAACGTCGCCCTGCTGGCGCAGGAAGAAATCACCCAGGCCATCACCCCGCTGGGCAAGATTCGCCTGGGGGTGACCGAAGGCATCGGCATCATGTTCTTCACACCGCGCATGAACGAGCTGTTCGCCCGTTATCCGGGGCTGGAAGTGGAGCTGGTGGCCGTACCGCGCTTCGTCAGCATCCTCAACCGCGAGGCCGAGATCAGCATTCATCTGGAGCGGCCCAACGCCGACCTGCTGATCACCCGCAAGCTCACCGACTACCGCCTGGCGCTGTACGCCAGCCAGGGCTACCTGGACCGGGCGCCGCCCCTGCGCAACCGGGAGGACCTGGCCCGGCACAGCTGGATCGGCTACGTCGATGACCTGCTGTTCAGCCAGGAACTGCTGTTTCTCAACAGCTTTTGCCGCGCGCCGAACGTGGCCTTTCGCAGCACCAGTGTGATCGCCCAGCAAACCGCTGCCCGCGCAGGGCTGGGCATTGCCGTGCTGCCCAACTACATGGCCCGCCATGACCCGACACTGGTGCGTGTACTGCCCAGCGAGACCATCCAGCGCAGCTACTGGATCTGTACCCGCCGCGAATTGCACAAATCGGTGCGCCTGCGGGTGGTGTGGGACTACCTGCTGGCGCTGTGCGCGACGGAACAGGATGAACTGCTAGCCGAATAGCGCCTTGCCCGCCAGCAGCAGGGCCGCCAGCCAACCGGCCACGGCAAACAGCTGCTGCAGCCGAGGGCCGGCAATCCGAGTGGCCAACGGCCTGGCCAGCAACAGGCCGATCACTGCACCAAGGGCGAACGGTGCACCAATACGCCAATGCATCACACCCGCCAGGCTGGCGCTGACCACGCTACCCGTGGAAACCAGCGCGATCACTGCCAGGGATGTCGAGACGATGCTCTTCATGCGCAGGTTGGTGTAGCGGTTCAACGCAGGGATGATCACAAAGCCGCCACCCACTCCCAGCAGGCCGGAGAGCAAGCCGGACATCGCCCCGGTGAATGCCAAGGCGCGTGCGCACGGTAACGTCCAGCGCAAACGCCCCTGCAACGGGTTCAGGACGCAGGGCTCGATGTAACGATGGGCGTCGTTGCCTTCGCCGCGCAGCTCTTTGCTCGCCTTGCGCCATATGCGCAGGCAGGCGTAGATCAGCACGGCAGCGAACACCAGCGCCAAGGGTGTATTGGGCAAGCGGTGAGCCAGCATCAGGCCCAATGGTGCCGCAGCAATGCCGATCAGGGCGATGAACAGTGCCGCGCGATACCGCACCAGCCCTTCACGTAACCCGAGTACCGCGCCCACCGCCGCAGCAAGCCCTACGGCGAGCAGGCCGATGGGCGCCGCTTCGACCATCGACAGGCCAAGCCCGAACACCAGCAACGGCACAGCCAGAATGCCACCACCGGCGCCGGTCAGCGCCAGCACCGCACCGATGATCGCGCCAAGGCCTGCGCCCAGCAGCGGATGTTCGATCACTGTGCGGCCTCGGCATCCAGCGGTTGCGGGCGCGCCATCCACTCACGGCCTTTGAGCATGCCCTGCCAATACAGCGGCGGCAGCACCCGTGCCTTGAGCAGCCAGGCAAGGCGAGTCGGCTGGCGCCCATCGAGCAACCAGCGCGGAAAACTCGGTGCGACCTTGCCGCCATAGGTGAACTCGGCCAGGACGATCTTGCCGCGTTCAACAGTCAACGGGCAGGAGCCATAACCGTCGTACTGGGCCAGGGTGGGAAGGCGGCCCAGCGCCACCAGCACGTTGTTGGCCACCACCGGCGCCTGCTTGCGCGCTGCGGCGGCAGTCTTGGCGTTGCTGGTGTTGGCCACGTCACCCAGCGCATGCACATTGCCGAACTGGCGATGGCGCAAGGTATGCGGATCGACATCGACCCAACCGGCTGCATCGGCCAAGGGGCTGTTGCGGATGAAATCCGGGGCAACTTGCGGTGGCACCACATGCAACATGTCGAAGGCTTCGATACGGGTTTCACTGCTTCCGTCGGGCAGCGTGCGAACGAAAGTGGCACGCCGGTTAGGCCCATCCACGGCCACCAGGCGATGGCTGTAGTTGAGGTCAATGCCGTACTTGTCGATGTAGGCCATCAGTGCCGGCACATAGTCGGGGACGCCGAACAGCACTGCACCGGCATTGAAGAAACTGGCTTTCACATCGCCCAGCCGCCCGCTGCGCAGCCAGTGGTCACAGGACAGGTACAGCGCCTTTTGCGGCGCACCTGCGCACTTGATCGGCATAGGAGGCTGGGTGAACAGGGCGCGCCCTTGCTTGAGCTTTTGCACAAGCTCCCAGGTATAGGGCGCCAGGTCGTAGCGGTAGTTGGAGGTGACACCGTTGCGACCGAGGGTTTCGCTGAGTCCGTCAATGGCGTCCCAGTCGAGCTTGAGGCCAGGGCAGACCACCAGCTGTTCATAACTGATGGCGCGGCCCCCTTCGAGGGTGACCAGCTGGCCCAAAGGGTCGAACCCCTTGACCCGCGTCTTTATCCAGTGCACGCCCCGCGGCATGGCCGAGGCCATGGTGCGGGCAGTACTCGGCGCCTTGAACACGCCCGCGCCGACCAGGGTCCAGCCTGGCTGGTAGTAGTGCACATCGGCAGGGTCGATCAGGGCGATATCCAGTGACGGGTCACGGGCGATCAGGCTTGAGGCAGTGGCGATACCGGCGGCACCGGCACCGACGATGACCACCTTGTGGTGGTCGGCATTGGCAGGCATGGCAGTGAATCCTGGAATTTCTGGTAATGGGGCAGGGCAGTCAAAGTTTGTTCAGCGGGATCTTCAGGTAGCTCACGCCGTTCTCTTCAGGCTCCGGGAGCTGGCCGCTGCGCATGTTCACCTGCACCGATGGCAGGATCAGCACGGGCATGTCGAGGGTCTTGTCGCGAGCTTCGCGCATGGCCACGAAGCTGTCCTCGGAAATGCCTTGGTGGATGTGGATATTGCTGGCGCGCTGCTCGCCCACCGTGGTGACGTACTGCATCTCGCGCCCGCCTGGCAGGTAGTCGTGGCACATGAACAACCGGGTCTGGTCGGGGAATGCCAGCAACCGGCGGATCGAGCGGTACAGTGTGCGCGCATCGGCGCCGGGGAAGTCGCAGCGGGCGGTGCCATAGTCAGGCATGAACAGCGTATCGCCAACGAACACCGCCGTTTCGCCAGCGTCCACAACCATGTAGCTGATACACGCTGGCGTATGTCCGGGAGTATGCAGCGCGCGGGCATGCAGGTTGCCGATGCTGAAGCCTTCCTCATCTTCGAAAAGCACATCGAACTGGCTGCCGTCGCGGGCGAAGCCGGGCTCGGCATTGAATAAGGTGCCGAAGACCTTCTGCACCTGAGTGATGTGCGCGCCGATGGCTGTGTGGCCGCCGAGCTTGGCCTTCAGGTAGGCTGCTGCCGAAAGGTGGTCGGCATGCACGTGGGTTTCCAACACCCACTGTACTGTGGCGTTGAGTTCTGCCACGCGCTCGATCAGGCGATCCGCCGATGCGCTGCTGGTGCGTCCGGATTTGGGGTCGTAGTCCAGCACGCTGTCGATCAGTGCGCACTTGAGCGTTTCACGGTCCATGACCAGGTAGCTGATGGTCGAGGTCGCCTCGTCGTAGAAAGCGTCCACGTGAAGGTTGTTGCCGATGATCATCACGTTCTCCAATTGATCCACCTCGCCTTGTAAGGCGTAGGCAGTGATAGGAGATTTATCAAGATACATGCCAGACATTTCTTATGGCTACGGCCCAATAAACACTGAACGTCACTGGCAGCTGTCAGGCATTCTGGCAGCGTGTTTGGCAGTCGACTGTCTGCCAATGGCAGTGTTTGGCAGTCCTTGTTACCCTGCGCCGGGTCATCCCAAGGTGCTGTCATGTCTGAATCCCATCCCCTCGTCCTAGCTCTGGTGTCCTACCTTGAGCACGATGCCCTGCCTACTATCGTGCTGGACACCGACTACAACATCCTCGCGGCCAACGCGGCCTACCGCCGGCAGTTCGGTCGAGATGAACAGGCGCCGCTGGGGGAGAAGTGCCATCGGGTCTCCCATCACTATGCTGTGCCTTGCGACCAGGCAGGTGAGCACTGCCCGATGCGCAAGGCGTGGAACAGCAAGGTGCCAGAGCGCGTGCTGCATATTCATCACACGCCCCGTGGGCCCGAGCATGTGGATGTCGAGCTGCGGCCGATCCTCGACGAACAGGGCAGGGTGGTGGCCTTCGTCGAGCGGCTGACCAGTATCACCTTGGCCTCGGCACAACCACAGCAACAGGGCCTGGTCGGGCGTGCGCCAGCGTTCAAGTCGGCATTGGCGAGCTTGCAACGTGCCGCACCAGCACAGATCCCTGTGTTGCTCCAGGGCGAGTCGGGTACCGGCAAGGAGCTGTTTGCCCGGGCCATCCACATGGGCAGCCCACGGGCGAATGGGCCGCTGGTAGTGGTGGACTGCACCGGCCTGACTGAGTCGCTGTTCGAGAGCGAACTGTTCGGTTACGAGAAAGGTGCGTTCACGGGCGCCAACCAGCGCAAGATCGGCCTGGCCGAAGCGGCCCATGGTGGCACGCTGTTCCTTGATGAGATCGGCGAGGTGCCGCTGGCGATGCAGGTCAAACTGCTGCGCCTGATCGAGTCCGGCAGCTTCCGCCCGGTGGGCAGCCTGCGAACCGTGCATTCGGATTTCCGCCTGGTGTCGGCGACCCATAAGCCGCTGAAGCAGATGGTGGCTGACGGGACTTTCCGAGAAGATCTGTATTACCGCATCAGTGGCTTTCCGATCCGCTTGCCGGCATTGCGTGAACGGGTGGAAGATCTGCCTTTGCTGGCCGAGAGCCTGTTACAACGCATGACCGGTACGCCAACAACAATGCTGACCGAGGAAGCACTGACGCAACTGGGGCTGCATTCATTTCCAGGCAACATTCGCGAATTGCGCAATATTCTGGAGAGGGCACGGCTGTTTGCCGATGACGGCTTGATCCGGCCGGAGCATTTGCCGGAAGACGTTGGGCCGAAATGGGCAGTTGCTGCAAGCAGACGGGGAGGGCGAAGTGACTTGGGCGACCTGGCACAGGCGCTCGAACAGTTCCAAGGATCGCGCAGCGAGCTGGCACGTCATCTTGGCCTGAGTGAGCGTACCCTGTATCGCCGCTTGAAAGCCCTTGGCCTCAATTAGTGCCGTGACTGTCTTTACCGGACCTTTACCTCTGCCCTTACAAGATTCGACAAAACCTGTGGTCTGATCAGTTAACCGCACCAGGCACTCAGCTACACCCGCCGGGCGTTAAACAAGCAGAGGACCACCCCATGAAGAAAACCCTGACCGTACTCTGCGCCGCGCTTGTGCTCAGCACACCCTTGGCCAGCTTCGCTCAACCAGGCCCTGACCGTTACGACGATGGCCACGGCCCGTCCCATCAGGGCTATCAACCCCATGGCCAGCCCGAACGACATGACCGCCATGACAACGGTCGCTACCCGGCGTACCACAACCCGAACTTCCGCCCCGAAGCGGGTATGCCAATGCCGCATCAGCAGTGGCACCGTGGGTATGTGGTCGAACCGCGCTACCGTGTCGACCGCTACTGGGTGACCGACTGGCGCGCACGGCATCTGTACGCACCACCACGTGATCATCGCTGGTTGTACGTGAACGGTGACTATGTGCTGGTAGCGATTGCCAGTGGTGTGGTCGTCAACGTGCTTTCCGGCTACTGATATTCGCAGATAAAAAAACGCCCGCATCAGCGGGCGTTTTTTATCTTGCGATCTACACCTGATCAGAAGTCCAGGTTCGATACCGACAGGGCATTGCTTTCGATGAAGTCACGGCGTGGCTCCACCGCGTCACCCATCAGGGTGTTGAAGATCTGGTCGGCGGCAATCGCGTCTTCGATGGTGACCTTGAGCATGCGGCGGACGGTTGGGTCCATGGTGGTTTCCCACAGCTGCTCCGGGTTCATCTCGCCCAGACCTTTGTATCGCTGGATGGTGTGGCGCTTGGTGCTTTCGTTCATCAGCCAGTCTAGGCCTTCCTTGAACTCGACAATCGCCTTGCGGCGCTCACCACGCTGAACATAGGCGCCTTCACCCAGCAGGGTAGAAAGCTTGGCACCGACATTGACCACCGTACGGTAGTCGTTGCTGCCGAAGAAATCGCGGTTGAAGGTGACGTAGCTGGCCAGGCCGTGGGAGGTGATTTCCACTTCCGGCAGCCAGACATTGCGCTCCTTGTCTTCGCGCAGGCTGGCCTGATAGGCCAGGCCCGACTTCTGGCTGTTGCTCAGGCGCTCTTGGAACTTCACCAGCCAGGCTTGCATCACCGCGTGGTCGCCCAGTTGCTCCAGGGTGACTTCCGGCAGGTAGATGAAGTGCTCGGTGATGTCTTCCGGGTACAGGCGCGACAAACGCTTGAGGGTTTTCATCACCGCGCGGAATTCGTTCACCAGGGTCTCCAGCTGTACGCCGGAAACGGCTGGCGCCGATTCGTCCAGGTGCAGGCTGGCATCTTCGAGGGCCGACTGGGTCATGTATTCTTCCATGGCCTCGTCGTCCTTGATGTACTGCTCCTGCTTGCCTTTCTTGACCTTGTACAGCGGCGGCTGGGCGATGTAGATGTAACCGCGCTCGACCAGCTCCGGCAGCTGACGGAAGAAGAAGGTCAGCAACAGGGTACGGATATGCGAACCGTCGACGTCAGCATCGGTCATGATGATGATGTTGTGATAACGCAGCTTGTCGATGTTGTACTCTTCGCGGCCAATGCCACAGCCCAACGCGGTAATCAGCGTGCCCACTTCCTGGGACGAGATCATCTTGTCGAAGCGAGCTTTCTCGACGTTGAGGATCTTGCCCTTCAGCGGCAGGATCGCCTGGGTACGACGGTTACGGCCTTGCTTGGCCGAGCCACCCGCGGAGTCACCCTCCACCAGGTACAGTTCGGAGAGGGCAGGGTCCTTCTCCTGGCAGTCCGCCAGTTTGCCCGGCAGACCCGCGATATCCAGTGCACCTTTGCGGCGGGTCATTTCACGGGCTTTACGTGCCGCTTCACGCGCACGGGCAGCGTCGATCATCTTGCCTACCACGGCCTTGGCTTCGTTCGGGTTTTCCAGGAGGAAGTCGGCGAAGTACTTGTTCATCTCTTGTTCGACGGCGGTTTTCACCTCCGAGGAGACCAGCTTGTCTTTGGTCTGCGAGCTGAACTTCGGATCCGGCACCTTTACCGAAATGATCGCGGTCAAGCCTTCACGGGCATCGTCACCCGTCGTGGCGACCTTGTTCTTCTTAGCCAGGCCTTCCTGCTCGATGTAGCTGTTCAGGCTACGGGTCAGCGAGGAACGGAAACCGACCAAGTGAGTACCGCCGTCACGCTGCGGAATGTTGTTGGTGAAGCACAGCAGGTTCTCGTTGAAGCTGTCGTTCCACTGCAGGGCAATCTCGACCCCCACGCCATCGTCACGCTGGACGTTGAAGTGGAAGACCTGCGAGTTGATTGGGGTCTTGTTGGTGTTGAGGTATTCAACGAATGCGCTCAAGCCACCTTCGTATTTGAAGAACTCTTCTTTGCCCGAACGCTCGTCCTTCAGCAGGATGCCAACACCCGAGTTGAGGAAAGACAGTTCGCGAATCCGCTTGGCCAGGATGTCCCAGCTGAAGTGGATGTTCTTGAAGGTTTCAGCCGAAGGCTTGAAGTGGATGTGGGTACCGGTGGTTTCGCTGTCACCGACTACGGCCATCGGCGCCTGTGGAACACCGTGAACGTAGGTCTGCTCCCAGATCTTGCCGCTGCGGCGAACAGTCAGCACCAGCTTCTCGGACAGCGCGTTTACTACCGAAACGCCTACCCCGTGCAGACCACCAGATACTTTGTACGAGTTGTCGTCGAACTTACCGCCAGCGTGCAGCACAGTCATGATGACCTCGGCTGCGGATACGCCTTCTTCTTTATGCACGTCGACCGGAATGCCGCGACCGTTGTCGCGCACGCTGATGGATTCGTCCGTGTGGATGATGACGGTGATGTCATCGCAGTGACCGGCGAGGGCTTCGTCGATCGAGTTGTCGACCACCTCGAAGACCATGTGGTGCAGGCCGCTACCATCATCGGTGTCGCCAATGTACATGCCGGGACGCTTGCGTACGGCATCCAAACCTTTCAGCACCTTGATGCTGGAGGAGTCGTACGTTTGATTTTCGCTCATGCCTTCACTCCCGATGGTCGTGGGTCTGGGTGATACGGCCTTGTTCCACGTGGAACAAGGCAACTGGCGTTTCCGTCTGCCAGCCTTCCCTCAGTAATTCGTGATCTACACAGGTGATGAACACCTGGCAGCGTAATTCTTCAAGCAAGCGGCACAGCGCGCGGCGATGCTGGTCATCCAGCTCGGACGGCAGGTCGTCAACGAGATAAATACAGTGACCGCGGCGAGCCTGACTGACGAGGTGGCCCTGGGCAATGCGCAATGCGCACACCACCAACTTTTGCTGACCACGCGACAGAATGTCGGCTGCGTTATTGGCAGCCAGACGAAGACGCAAATCAGCACGTTGCGGGCCGGCTTGGGTGTGACCCATCTGCTGATCGCGAAGGAGAGAGGAGGCGAGTACTTCTTGCAGTTCCCGGTCCTTGTCCCAGCCTCGATAGTAGCTAAGGGTCAACCCGTCCAGCTCGACCAGCTCGCTCAGGGTTTGCTCGAAGACGGGCTTCAAGGCCTTGATGTAGTTGCGACGGTATTCATCTATTTCCGCGCTGGCCAGGCATAACTCCCGGTCCCAGGCGGCTTGCGAAGCTGGGTCAAGTGTACCATGCCGCAACCACGAGTTCCGCTGCCGCAGCGCCTTCTGCAGACGTTGCCAGGCTGGCAGGAATCGAGGTTCCACGTGGAACACACCCCAATCTAAAAACTGTCGGCGGATTTTCGGTGCACCTTCCAGCAATCGAAAACTGTCCGGGTTGATCAACTGCAGCGGCAGCATTTCAGCAAGTTGAGCAGCGCTCTTGGCATTCTGCCCATCGATGCGAATCGTGAAGTCGCCCGCCCGCTCCCTTGATACGCCCAGGCTGCTGGTGCCGCCCTCAGCCAACTGCACTTCGCCAAACACGGTACAAGCGGGCTGCTCATACTGGATAACCGGGTTCAGGCGAGTGCTGCGAAATGACCGGGCAAGGCCTAGCAGGTGCACGGCTTCGAGCACACTGGTCTTGCCGCTGCCGTTGGCGCCGTAAAGGATATTGATGCGGGGGGAAGGTGAGAGAGTCACCGGGTGCAAATTGCGCACCGCGGTGACCATGATACGTCGAAGGGACATTTCGCCTGCTACGAATTACAGACGCATCGGCATGACAACGTAGGAAGAATCGTCATTGCCAGCTTCCTGCAGCAGGGCACTGCTGTTGGAATCGGACAAAATCAGACGAACTTGCTCGGTAGTCATAACGCCCAACACGTCCAGCAGATAGCTGACGTTGAAGCCGATTTCCAGCGAGCTACCTTCGTAGTCCACGCCGATCTCTTCTTCCGCTTCTTCCTGCTCAGGGTTGTTGGCCTGGATTTTCAGTTGGCCGGCTGCCAGCTGCAGGCGAATGCCACGGTACTTCTCGTTGGAGAGAATTGCAGTACGGCTGAACGCTTCACGCAGCGCCTGACGGTCACCAATAACCAGCTTGTCACCGCCCTTCGGCAGCACTCGCTCATAGTCCGGGAACTTGCCATCGACCAGCTTGGACGTGAAGGTGAACTCACCAGTGGTCGCACGAATGTGGTGCTGGCCAAGTACGATGCTGACCATGCCTTCCGGATCGGTCAACAAGCGCGCCAGCTCAAGAATACCTTTACGTGGAACGATG
This sequence comes from Pseudomonas sp. NBRC 111123, assembly GCF_001320205.1. Classification (NCBI taxonomy): domain Bacteria; kingdom Pseudomonadati; phylum Pseudomonadota; class Gammaproteobacteria; order Pseudomonadales; family Pseudomonadaceae; genus Pseudomonas; species Pseudomonas sp. NBRC 111123. The sequence goes on along the minus strand of NZ_BCAZ01000002.1, from coordinate 141,928 downwards.
ACCTGGTGACGATCGTCCTGCTCGATCGGAGCGCTCATCGAGCACAGCGCCAGCCGGTGGCCGTCTGTGGAAACCGCACGCAGAGTATTGCGCGACACTTCCAGCAGCATACCGTTGAGGTAGTAACGCACGTCCTGCTGGGCCATGGCGAAGCTGGTGCGCTCGATCAGGCGGCGCAGCTTGCTCTGTTCCAGGTTGCAGGTCAGCGAGCCCGGGCCTTCTTCAACGGTCGGGAAATCGTTGGCAGGCAGGGTCGACAAGGTAAAGCGGCTGCGGCCGGCTTTGACCAGCAGCTTCTGCTCGTCCACCTTGATGTCGATCAGCACATCGTTCGGCAGGCTCTTGCAAATGTCCATCAGCTTGCGCGCCGGGACAGTGATCTCGCCTGGCTCAGCCGGCTCTTCCAGTTGCACGCGGCCAACCAGTTCGACTTCCAGGTCGGTACCGGTCAACGACAGCTGCTGGCCTTGCACGACCAGCAGGACGTTGGACAGAACCGGCAAGGTCTGGCGGCGCTCGACGACACCGGCGACCAGTTGCAGGGGTTTCAACAGGGCTTCGCGTTGAATGGTGAAATGCATGGTCTAGTCCCTTGCCTTCAATTAGCTGCGCTGGCGAACGTCAAGTCGTCAGCGTCCGCAGCAGGTTCTTGTAGTCCTCGCGGATGTCCGCGTCGGATTCCTTCAATTCGTTGATCTTGCGGCAGGCGTGCAGCACGGTGGTGTGGTCGCGGCCGCCAAACATGTCGCCGATCTCGGGCAGACTATGGTTGGTCAATTCCTTCGACAAAGCCATGGCTACCTGACGCGGCCGCGCAACGGAGCGCGAACGGCGTTTGGACAACAGATCGGCGATCTTGATCTTGTAGTACTCGGCCACGGTGCGCTGAATGTTATCCACACTCACCAGCTTGTCTTGAAGCGCCAGCAGGTCCTTCAACGACTCACGAATCAGCTCGATGGTGATGTCACGGCCCATGAAGTGCGAGTGAGCGATCACCCGCTTCAGAGCGCCTTCGAGTTCACGTACGTTGGAGCGGATACGCTGGGCGATGAAGAACGCAGCATCATGCGGCAGTTCTACCTTGGCCTGATCGGCCTTCTTCATCAGGATCGCGACGCGGGTTTCCAGTTCCGGCGGCTCCACGGCCACCGTCAGGCCCCAGCCGAACCGCGACTTCAGGCGTTCTTCCAGGCCTTCGATTTCCTTCGGGTAGCGGTCGCTGGTGAGAATCACCTGCTGACCCCCCTCGAGCAGGGCATTGAAGGTATGGAAGAACTCTTCCTGGGAACGCTCTTTACGGGCGAAGAACTGAATGTCGTCGATCAGCAGCGCATCGACCGACCGGTAGAAGCGCTTGAATTCATTGATCGCGTTGAGCTGCAGCGCCTTGACCATATCCGCGACGAAGCGCTCGGAATGCAGGTACACAACCTTGGCATTCGGGTTCTTCTTCAGCAGGTGGTTACCCACAGCATGCATAAGGTGGGTTTTACCCAGGCCCACGCCGCCATAAAGGAAGAGCGGGTTGTAACCATGCTTGGGGTTGTCAGCAACCTGCCAGGCCGCAGCGCGGGCCAGCTGGTTCGACTTACCTTCGACAAAGGTCTCGAAGGTAAACGTGCGGTTCAGGTAGCTGGTGTGCTTGAGCGCGCCTTCCACCTGGACCGTGCGCTGTTCGGTACGGTTGCCAGCAGCAGGTGCTGAAGCGTTGTCGCCCATGCCGTCGAAGCTGTCACGCGAAGCCGTTTCACCCACCTCATTCACCTGCACCGGTTCAGCCAGCGGCGCCTGAACCGGCTCGGCTACGGCGGCCACGGTGGGCGCCGCTGCCTGCTGAGTCTGGTTTTGAGCAAGCGAAGCAGCGACCGCAGCACTGACAGGCGCATTAGGTGCAGCACGTGGAGCGGAGCTGCGACGGCTGCCTATTAACAAGGAAAGGGCTGGCGCCATGCCGCTGCCATTTTCACCCAACAGTTCGAGCAGACGGCCCAGGTACTTTTCATTCACCCAATCGAGCACAAAACGGTTAGGCGCATAGACGCGCAACTCGTTGCCTTCGGCTTCGACCTGTAGCGGACGGATCCAGGTGTTGAATTGCTGGGCAGGCAGTTCATCGCGCAGAAGCTCCACGCACTGCTGCCAAAGTTCCACTGACACGGATATCCCCTGAGTTGAAAGCCGGATGAGGCAAAAACAAACCGCCATTGTACCGGTCGAGCGATCAGTTATCCACATGTGGAAACATTCTGAGCCATGACAAAACAGTCATTTAGCGGCCAAAACGCCTTCCAACCACTGTGAATAAGGCCTGTGGATAACCGACCTTGAGGGCTATGCACAACCCTGAGGTGAGCCCTGTTGATAACTTCACTGTGGATAACGACGCATTCTATCCACAGGCTATTCTCACGTCCAACACAAGCGCAGCACCTGTTACCGACAAGGTTTCAAAATGCTGTATATCCCGTGTTTTCTGGTCTTGACGCAGTTATCCACAGAAGGTTATCCACCTAAGATTTATAAGTTCTTCAGAAAAGCTTTTTATATGTCTCTTCTTTTTTTTAATTCTGTCTCCCATTTGCCTGCCCGATCAACCCATCCCAGCACCCATCGACCAAAGCACCTTCTATACGGAAAGACTGGTTGGAAATTGACCTATGGGCTTGCTTTCTCTAGAATCGCCGATCTCTTAAAAAGGGGGCCATTCCGGCCCGTAGTCGACAAACCCAGGTAACAACGCCATGAAACGTACTTTCCAACCAAGCACCATCAAGCGCGCTCGCACCCACGGCTTCCGTGCCCGTATGGCTACCAAGAACGGCCGCGCTGTTCTGTCGCGTCGTCGCGCCAAAGGCCGTAAGCGTCTGGCCATTTGATTTTTCGGCACAGGTGGTGAGTCAGGACTTCAGTCGGGAAAAGCGACTGCTTATACCCCGGCACTTCAAAGCGGTCTTCGACTCCCCAACCGGCAAGGTTCCAGGGAAAAACCTGCTGATCCTTGCTCGCGAGAACGGCCTTGATCACCCGCGCCTCGGCCTGGTGATCGGCAAGAAGAGCGTCAAGCTCGCCGTTCAGCGCAACCGCCTCAAGCGCTTGATGCGTGATTCCTTCCGGCTCAACCAGCAAATGCTGGGTGGCCTGGATATAGTGATCGTCGCGCGCAAGGGATTGGGTGAGATAGAAAACCCGGAATTGCACCAACACTTTGGCAAGCTCTGGAAACGCCTGGCGCGCAGCCGGCCAACTCCAGCGGCAAACGCCGATTCCGCAGGGGTAGACAGTCAAAATGCGTAAACTGGCCCTCGTTCCGATCCAGTTTTACCGTTACGCCATCAGTCCCCTGATGGCCAATCACTGTCGTTTCTACCCCAGTTGCTCCTGTTACGCTCTTGAAGCCATTGAAAACCATGGCCTCTTGCGTGGCGGGTGGCTAGCCGTTCGTCGCCTGGGGCGTTGTCATCCGTGGAACGACGGCGGTTTCGATCCCGTTCCCCCCGCTCCTTCCTCCCGAACTTCTTCGATAGCCGAGTAATCATGGATATTAAACGCACGATCCTGATCGTCGCCCTGGCAATCGTGTCCTACGTCATGGTCCTCAAGTGGAACGAGGACTACGGCCAGGCTGCCCTGCCGACTCAGAATACTGCTGCCAGCGCCACTGCACCGGCCTTGCCGGATGGCGTGCCGGCCGGTAACGCCAGCGCCGATGTGCCGAGCGCCAATGCCGAATCCAGCCCTGCCGAACTGGCGCCGGTTGCAGTCAGCAAGGACCTGATCCGGGTCAAGACCGATGTCCTGGACCTGGCTATCGATCCGGTCGGTGGTGACATCGTCCAACTGAACCTGCCGCAATACCCACGTCGCCAGGACCACCCGGACATTCCGTTCCAACTGTTCGACAACGGCGGCGAGCGTGTCTACCTGGCTCAAAGCGGCCTGACCGGCGCCAACGGCCCGGATGCCCGCTCGTCCGGTCGCCCGCTGTACGCTGCCGAGCAGAAGAGCTACCAGCTGGCCGATGGCCAGGAACAACTGGTGGTCGACCTGAAGTTCAGCGACAACGGCGTCAACTACATCAAGCGCTTCAGCTTCAAGCGCGGTGAGTACGACCTGACCGTCAGCTACCTGATCGACAACCAGAGCGGCCAGGCCTGGAGCGGCAACATGTTTGCCCAGCTCAAGCGTGACGCCAGTTCCGACCCGTCGTCGAGCACCGCCACCGGTACTGCGACCTACCTTGGCGCTGCCATGTGGACTGCTTCCGAGCCTTACAAAAAGGTCTCGATGAAGGACATCGACAAAGGTAGTTTGAAAGAAAATGTGTCCGGCGGCTGGGTTGCCTGGCTGCAGCACTACTTCGTGACCGCCTGGATTCCGGCCAAATCGGACAACAACGTTGTCCAGACCCGCAAGGACAGCCAGGGCAACTACATCATCGGCTACACCGGCCCGGCCCTCAGTGTTCCAGCTGGCGGCAAGGTCGAAACCAGTGCCATGCTGTATGCCGGTCCGAAGATCCAGTCCAAGCTGAAAGAGTTGTCCCCAGGCCTGGAACTGACCGTTGACTATGGCTTCCTGTGGTTCATCGCCCAGCCGATCTTCTGGCTGCTGCAACATATCCACAGCCTGCTGGGCAACTGGGGCTGGTCGATCATCGTTCTGACCATGCTCATCAAGGGCCTGTTCTTCCCGCTGTCGGCTGCCAGCTACCGCTCGATGGCGCGCATGCGTGCCGTGGCGCCAAAGCTCGCCGCACTGAAGGAACGCTTCGGTGACGATCGCCAGAAGATGTCCCAGGCGATGATGGAGCTGTACAAGAAAGAGAAGATCAACCCATTGGGCGGCTGCTTGCCGATCCTGGTGCAGATGCCGGTCTTCCTGTCCCTGTACTGGGTACTGCTGGAAAGCGTCGAGATGCGCCAGGCACCATGGATGCTGTGGATCACCGACCTGTCGATCAAGGATCCGTTCTTCATCCTGCCGATCATCATGGGCGCCACCATGTTCATCCAGCAGCGTCTGAACCCGACTCCGCCGGATCCGATGCAGGCCAAGGTGATGAAAATGATGCCGATCATCTTCACCTTCTTCTTCCTGTGGTTCCCGGCTGGTCTGGTGCTGTACTGGGTTGTGAACAACTGCCTGTCGATCACTCAGCAGTGGTACATCACCCGCCGTATCGAAGCAGCCAGCAAAAAAGCTGCTGCTTGACGGGCTGCTGCGCTAGCCTGTGAATAAAAACGCCCCCTCGGGGGCGTTTTTGCTATCTGTCGTTTTTGTCGTAGAGGCTTTCGAGCATGAACACTGTGCGTGAAACCATCGCCGCCATCGCTACCGCCCAAGGCCGCGGAGGCGTCGGTATCGTCAGGCTGTCAGGGCCATTGGCAAGCAAGGCCGGCCAGTTGATCACCGGCCGAACGCTGACGCCACGGCATGCCCACTACGGGCCATTCCGCGACGAAGATGGCCTGGTGCTGGATGAAGGCATTGCGCTCTTCTTCCCAGGGCCCAACTCTTTCACGGGCGAGGATGTACTCGAGCTGCAGGGCCATGGCGGCCCGGTGGTGCTGGATATGCTGCTGCAGCGCTGTGTACAAGTCGGCTGCCGTCTGGCGCGGCCTGGTGAATTCAGCGAGCGTGCGTTCCTCAACGACAAGCTCGACCTGGCCCAGGCCGAAGCCATCGCGGACCTGATTGAAGCGAGCTCCAGCCAGGCCGCGCGCAACGCCTTGCGCTCGTTGCAGGGTGAATTCTCCAAGCGCGTGCACAGCCTGACAGAGGCGCTGATTGCCCTGCGCATCTACGTCGAGGCGGCGATCGACTTCCCTGAAGAAGAAATCGACTTCCTTGCCGATGGCCATGTGTTGTCGATGCTCGATGCAGTACGTGCCGAGTTATCCACTGTGCAGCGCGAGGCCGGGCAGGGTGCCTTGCTGCGCGACGGTATGACGGTAGTCATCGCTGGTCGCCCGAACGCCGGCAAGTCGAGCTTGTTGAACCAACTGGCGGGGCGCGAGGCCGCAATCGTCACTGACATTGCCGGCACCACCCGCGACATTCTTCGGGAACATATCCACATCGACGGCATGCCGTTGCACGTGGTCGACACCGCTGGCCTTCGGGATACCGATGACCATGTGGAAAAAATCGGTGTGGAACGTGCGCTGAAGGCTATTGGAGAAGCCGATCGGGTGCTGTTGGTGGTCGACTCCACCGCACCTGAGGCCAGTGACCCGTTCGCCTTGTGGCCCGAGTTTCTCGATCAGCGGCCAGACCCGGCCAAGGTCACGCTGATCCGTAACAAGGCCGACCTCAGCGGTGAGCGGGTAGGGCTGGAGCTGTGCGACGACGGCCACGTAACCATCACCCTGAGTGCCAAGGGCGACGACCAGGGGCTGCAGCTGCTGCGTGATCACCTCAAGGCCTGCATGGGTTATGAACAGACCGCCGAGAGCGGTTTCAGCGCCCGCCGGCGCCATCTGGATGCCTTGCGCCAGGCCAGTTCGCACCTGGAGCATGGCCGCGCACAGCTGACCCTGGCTGGCGCGGGTGAATTGCTGGCGGAGGACCTGCGTCAGGCGCAGCAGGCGCTGGGTGAGATCACCGGAGCGTTCAGTTCCGATGACCTGTTGGGGCGGATCTTCTCCAGTTTTTGCATCGGCAAGTAGCCCACAGCCAGAAAAATCCAAGGCCGCTCCTTCGGGAGCGGCTTTTTTTTGCCTGCAATTTATCCACTCGTCGGATCTTTCGAAACCCACACCGGCCTCTGTAGGAGCGGCTATAGCCGTGAAGGGGCCATTACAGGTCTGCATAAAATCATCCACAGACACTATTTCCTGTTCAGGAGCCCTGTGGAAAACCCGCCTTCAGCCCTCTTGATAAGCAGGCTTTTTTTAGGGGGACAAATCCGCCTGTGGGTAAAGTGGCATTTAATCCACAGGCTAAAAGACGTTATCCAGAACCCTCATGGTGGGTAAGCCACAGGGTTCAATTTCTCTGTACACCACGCATTTAGAGGCTTGTAGAACCTTATCCACAGATAAGCCTGTGTATAAGAATAAACATAAAAACAAAGCTTTTATAAATTTCTTCTCTTTGATTTCTGTTGTCTGCCACTCATCCACAGACTGGTCAAAATTTGCTCAGACGGTTCCTTTAGAGGGGGTGAAGTCCCTATACTTGTCCGCTTACCTTCTCTATTCGCAAAAACAGGCACGAGGTGCGTGGTGGATTTCCCTTCCCGTTTTGAAGTGATCGTCATCGGCGGCGGCCATGCCGGTACCGAGGCTGCGCTTGCGTCAGCACGCATGGGTGTGAAAACCCTGCTGTTGACCCATAACGTGGAAACCCTCGGTCACATGAGCTGTAACCCGGCGATTGGTGGCATCGGCAAAAGCCATCTGGTCAAAGAGATCGATGCGCTCGGCGGCGCAATGGCGCTGGCCACCGACAAGAGCGGCATCCAGTTCCGCATCCTGAACAACCGCAAGGGGCCAGCGGTACGCGCCACCCGTGCGCAGGCCGACCGCGCCATTTACAAGGCCGTGGTACGCGAGATCCTGGAAAACCAGCCGAACCTGTGGATATTCCAGCAGTCCTGCGATGACCTGATCGTCGAACAGGACCAGGTCAAAGGCGTAGTGACCCAGATGGGGCTGCGCTTCTTCGCCGAATCCGTGGTGCTGACCACCGGCACCTTCCTCGGCGGCCTTATCCACATCGGCCTGCAGAACCATTCCGGTGGTCGCGCCGGTGATCCGCCATCGATTGCCCTGGCTCACCGCATGCGTGAACTGCCGCTGCGAGTCGGCCGCCTGAAAACCGGTACCCCTCCGCGTATCGACGGGCGCTCAGTGGATTTCTCGGTCATGACCGAACAGCCAGGCGACACGCCGATCCCGGTGATGTCGTTCATGGGCAATGCACAAATGCATCCGCGTCAGGTCAGCTGCTGGATCACCCATACCAATGCCCGCACCCACGAGATCATTGCCTCGAACCTCGACCGTTCGCCGATGTACTCCGGCGTGATCGAAGGTGTCGGCCCGCGCTATTGCCCATCGATCGAAGACAAGATCCATCGCTTTGCCGACAAGGAAAGCCACCAGGTGTTCATCGAGCCGGAAGGCCTGACCACCCATGAGCTGTACCCCAACGGCATTTCCACTTCGTTGCCGTTCGATGTGCAGCTGGAGCTGGTGCGCTCGATCCGCGGTATGGAAAACGCCCACATCGTTCGCCCGGGTTACGCCATCGAGTACGACTATTTCGACCCGCGTGACCTCAAGTACAGCCTCGAGACCAAAGTCATCGGCGGCCTGTTCTTCGCTGGCCAGATCAACGGCACCACCGGTTACGAAGAAGCTGGCGCCCAAGGCCTGCTGGCCGGGACCAACGCCGCACTACGTGCCCAAGGCCGTGAAAGCTGGTGCCCGCGCCGCGACGAGGCGTACATCGGCGTATTGGTCGACGACCTGATTACCCTGGGTACCCAGGAGCCGTACCGCATGTTCACTTCGCGTGCCGAGTACCGGCTGATACTGCGTGAAGACAACGCTGACTTGCGCCTGACCGAGAAAGGTCGCGAGCTCGGCTTGATCGACGACGAACGCTGGGCTGCTTTCTGCGCCAAGCGTGACGGCATCGAGCGTGAAGAACAGCGCCTGAAGTCGACCTGGGTACGTCCGAACACCGAACAAGGCCAGGCGATTGTGGATAAGTTCGGCACTCCGCTGGCCCACGAATACAGTCTGCTCAACCTGCTGGCCCGGCCAGAGATCGACTATGCAGGGCTGATCGAAGCGACCGGCGGTGAAGAGATCGATCCACAGGTTGCAGAGCAGGTCGAGATCAAGACCAAGTACGCCGGTTATATCGACCGTCAGCAGGACGAGATCGCTCGCCTGCGCGCCAGTGAAGATACCCGCCTGCCTGTGGATATCGACTACACCACGATTTCCGGGCTGTCGAAGGAAATCCAGGGCAAGCTCGGCCAGACTCGTCCAGAGACGCTTGGCCAGGCTTCGCGTATTCCTGGCGTCACGCCGGCGGCGATTTCCCTGTTGCTGATTCATCTGAAAAAACGCGGCGCTGGCCGCGAATTGGAGCAAAGCGCTTGAGTTCCCTGGTCACCCCGCAACACGCCGAAGAGTTGTCCACAGGTGCGCGCCAGCTCGGGGTCGAGCTGAGCGCCGAGCAGCACGAAAAGCTGCTGGGCTACCTGGCCCTGTTGATCAAATGGAACAAAGCCTACAACCTCACTGCCGTGCGCGACCCGGACGAGATGGTTTCCCGCCACCTGCTCGACAGCCTCAGTGTCATGTCGTTTATCCACAACGAGCGTGACAACTGGCTGGATGTTGGCAGTGGCGGTGGCATGCCCGGCATCCCTTTGGCTATCCTGCATCCGCACAAGCAGGTGACGGTGCTGGACGCCAATGGCAAGAAGACCCGCTTCCTGACTCAGGTGAAAATGGAACTGAAGCTGGACAACCTTACGGTTATCCACAGCAGGGTCGAAGCTTTCCAGCCATCACTACCGTTCAGCGGAATCATCTCCCGCGCCTTCAGCAGCATGGAGAACTTCACCAACTGGACCCGCCATCTGGGCGACACCGGGACGCAATGGCTTGCAATGAAGGGGCTGCATCCTGCCGATGAACTGGTAGCATTGCCCGCAGACTTCACAGTGGAAAGCGAGCAGGCCCTGACCGTTCCAGGTTGCCAGGGCCAGCGCCATCTGCTGATACTGCGCCGCAAGGCTTGATTGGGAACACACGCAACAATGGCTAAGGTATTCGCAATCGCGAACCAGAAAGGCGGGGTCGGCAAGACCACCACCTGTATCAACCTCGCAGCATCGCTGGCCGCGACCAAGCGTCGTGTGCTGCTGATCGACCTCGATCCGCAGGGCAACGCGACCATGGGCAGTGGTGTGGACAAACACGAACTCGAGCATTCGGTCTATGACCTGCTGATCGGGGAATGCGACCTTGCCCAGGCCATGCACTACTCCGAGCACGGCGGCTTCCAGTTGCTGCCGGCCAACCGCGACCTGACCGCCGCGGAAGTGGTGCTGCTGGAAATGCAGGTCAAGGAAAGCCGCCTGCGCAACGCGCTGGCGCCGATCCGTGAAAATTATGATTTCATCCTCATCGACTGCCCACCGTCGCTGTCGATGCTGACGCTCAATGCGCTGGTCGCTTCCGATGGCGTGATCATCCCGATGCAGTGCGAGTACTACGCGCTGGAAGGTCTCAGCGACCTTGTGGATAACATCAAGCGCATCGCTGCCCGGTTGAACCCGGAGCTGAAGATCGAAGGCCTGCTGCGGACCATGTACGACCCGCGCCTGAGCCTGAACAACGATGTTTCGGCGCAGCTCAAGGAACACTTTGGCGAGCAGCTGTACGACACCGTCATCCCGCGCAACATCCGCCTGGCCGAGGCACCGAGCTTCGGCATGCCGGCGCTGGCCTACGACAAGCAATCGCGTGGTGCACTGGCCTATCTGGCCCTGGCCGGGGAACTGGTACGCCGTCAACGCCGTCAATCACGCACTGCACAAACAACTTAAGGAATCCGCATGGCCGTTAAGAAACGGGGTCTCGGACGTGGGTTGGATGCACTGCTCAGTGGTCCTTCCGTCAGCGCGCTCGAAGAGCAGGCTGTGAAGATCGACCAGAAAGAACTGCAACACCTGCCCGTTGAACTGATCCAGCGCGGCAAGTACCAGCCGCGCCGCGACATGGACCCCGAGGCACTGGAAGAGCTCGCGCACTCGATTCGCAGCCATGGGGTGATGCAGCCCATCGTGGTTCGCCCGATCGACGGTAGCCGCTATGAGATCATCGCCGGTGAGCGCCGTTGGCGCGCCACTCAGCAGGCCGGTCTCGACACCATCCCGGCGATGGTGCGCGAAGTGCCGGACGAAGCCGCCATCGCCATGGCGCTGATCGAGAACATCCAGCGCGAGGACCTCAACCCGCTGGAAGAAGCCCTGGCCCTGCAGCGCCTGCAGCAGGAGTTCGAGCTGACCCAGCAACAAGTGGCCGATGCCGTGGGCAAGTCGCGGGTGACCGTGGCCAACCTTCTGCGCCTGATCTCGCTGCCCGAGGCGATCAAGACCATGCTCGCCCACGGTGACCTGGAGATGGGCCACGCCCGTGCCTTGCTCGGTCTCGAAGAAGATCGTCAGGAAGAGGGGGCGCGTCATGTTGTCGCACGTGGCCTCACTGTGCGCCAAACCGAGGCACTGGTCCGTCAGTGGCTCAATGGCAAGCCTGAGCCGGTCGAACCGAGCAAACCTGATCCGGACATCGCGCGCCTTGAACAGCGGCTCGCAGAGCGCCTGGGCTCTGCCGTGCAGATACGCCACGGCAACAAGGGCAAAGGCCAATTGGTTATTCGCTATAACTCGCTTGACGAGTTGCAAGGCGTGCTTGCTCACATCCGCTGAAACAATTCCCGTTGTAGCGCGCAGTCGGAAATCACTACCGAATAGTTGAATAGGGGTTAATCCACCCCTATACTCTGCGCGCATTTTGTCGGCACAAATTATGCCAAGTCATAACTGACTTGTTGGTCGACTTCCGAGGAGCAGTTGTGATGGAAATCCGCACGCCAAACCGCCTGCCTTTCCATCGCTGGGCGGTTTTTCCGGTACTGCTGGCTCAATTCGTCGTACTACTGCTGGCAACCTTGGTGTTGTGGCAGTGGAAAGGGGCGGTCAGTGGATATTCAGGCCTTTGCGGAGGTTTGATTGCCTGGCTGCCCAATGTGTATTTCGCCTGGAAGGCTTTTCGCTTCAGCGGAGCTCGGGCGGCACAAGCTATCGTCAAGTCGTTTTACGCTGGCGAGGCAGGCAAGATGATTTTGACGGCAGTGCTTTTTGCACTGACCTTCGCAGGAGTGAAGCCACTGGCGCCGTTAGCAGTATTCGGCGTCTTCGTGTTGACCCTTTTGGTCAGCTGGTTCGCGCCCCTGCTGATGAATAAAAGACTTTCGAGACCTTAGGGCGTTTGAGGCAACCATGGCAGCAGAAACCGCTTCGGGCTATATCCAGCACCACTTGCAGAACCTGACCTACGGTCAACTACCAGACGGCAGCTGGGGCTTTGCCCATTCGGCTGCAGAAGCCAAGGCAATGGGCTTCTGGGCGTTCCACCTGGACACCCTGGGTTGGTCCGTCGCGCTGGGTCTGATCTTCCTGTTCATCTTCCGCATGGCGGCCAAGAAGGCGACTTCCGGCCAACCAAGCGGCCTGCAGAACTTCGTAGAAGTGCTGGTGGACTTCGTCAACGGCAGCGTGAAGGACTCCTTCCACGGCCGTAGCCCGGTGATCGCTCCGCTGGCGCTGACCATCTTCGTCTGGGTGTTCCTGATGAACGCCATCGACCTGGTACCGGTCGACTGGATTCCTCAGCTGGCCATCCTGATCTCCGGTGACCCGCACATTCCGTTCCGCGCCGTGTCGACCACCGACCCGAACGCGACCCTGGCCATGGCCTTCAGCGTATTCGCCCTGATCATCTTCTACAGCATCAAGGTCAAGGGCCTGGGCGGCTTCATCGGTGAGCTCACCCTGCACCCGTTCGGCAGCAAGAACATCTTCGTGCAGATCCTGCTGATCCCGGTGAACTTCCTGCTGGAGTTCGTCACCCTGATCGCCAAGCCGATCTCGCTGGCACTGCGTCTGTTCGGCAACATGTACGCCGGCGAGCTGGTGTTCATCCTGATCGCCGTGATGTTCGGCGCCGGCATCCTCTGGCTGAGTGGCCTGGGTATCGTGCTGCAGTGGGCGTGGGCTGTGTTCCACATCCTGATCATCACGCTGCAAGCTTTCATCTTCATGATGCTGACCATCGTCTACCTGTCGATGGCTCATGAAGATAACCATTAAGACCGCCTGGCGTGTCTTGTAGCCTTCCCCGCTCGTTTGGGGGGAGGGCTTTAAAAGTCCGCAAGGGCAGCTGTACCAAACGATTTGTTTTACCGCTTCAACTTAAAAACCTAACCAATACGACGTAAAAGTCGGGAGGAAAGATGGAAACTGTAGTTGGTCTGACCGCTATCGCTGTTGCTCTGCTGATCGGCCTGGGTGCTCTGGGTACCGCCATTGGTTTCGGCCTGCTGGGCGGCAAGTTCCTGGAAGGCGCTGCTCGTCAGCCTGAGATGGTTCCGATGCTGCAGGTCAAAATGTTCATCGTTGCCGGTCTGCTCGACGCCGTAACCATGATCGGTGTTGGTATCGCTCTGTTCTTCACCTTCGCGAATCCGTTCGTTGGTCAGATCGCCGGCTAATCACTCGTTCCACGAGTTGATGGCTGTGATGAATTAAGACCGAGCGAGGTGTTGGCGTGAACATTAATGCAACCCTGATTGGCCAATCCGTTGCCTTCCTGATTTTTGTACTCTTCTGCATGAAGTACGTATGGCCTCCGGTCATCACTGCTCTGCAAGAGCGTCAAAAGAAGATTGCCGACGGCTTGGACGCTGCCAACCGCGCAGCTCGCGACCTGGAGCTGGCCCAAGAGAAAGTGGGTCAGCAACTGCGTGAAGCTAAAGCACAGGCAGCCGAAATCATTGAGCAAAGCAAGAAACGCGCTGCTCAGCTTGTCGAGGAAGCCCGTGATCAGGCCCGCGTCGAAGCTGACCGTGTGAAGGCTCAGGCTCTGGCCGAGATCGAACAGGAACTGAACAGCGCTAAAGACGCCCTGCGTGCCCAAGTGGGTGCTCTGGCCGTTGGCGGTGCTGAAAAGATCCTTGGCGCCACAATCGATCAAAACGCGCATGCGGAGCTGGTTAACAAACTGGCCGCTGAAATTTAAGCGAGGGCGATCATGGCAGAACTGACCACGTTGGCCCGACCTTACGCTAAGGCTGCCTTTGAGCATGCCCAGGCCCATCAGCAACTGGCCAATTGGTCAGCCATGCTCGGCCTGGCTGCTGCGGTGTCGCAAGACGACACCATGCAGCGCCTGCTCAAGGCCCCGCGACTGACGAGCGCAGAAAAGGCCGCCACGTTCATTGACGTGTGCGGTGACAAGTTCAATGCACAGGCACAGAATTTCATTCATGTTGCCGCGGAAAACGACCGTCTCCTGCTTCTGCCGGAGATTGCCGCCCTGTTCGACCTGTACAAGGCCGAGCAAGAGAAATCCGTGGACGTGGAAGTCACCAGTGCTTTTGCGTTGAACCAAGAACAGCAAGACAAACTCGCCAAGGTTCTCAGTGCACGGTTAGGCCAGGAAGTGCGCCTGCACGCGTCGGAGGATGCCAGCCTGATTGGCGGCGTCGTCATCCGCGCAGGTGACCTGGTAATCGATGGCTCTGTTCGCGGCAAAATCGCGAAACTGGCCGAAGCATTGAAATCTTGAGTTTGAAGGGGCAGCAGAGCAATGCAGCAACTCAATCCTTCCGAAATTAGTGAAATCATCAAGGGCCGCATCGACAACCTCGATGTGAGCTCCCAAGCCCGTAACGAAGGTACCGTTGTTTCGGTATCCGACGGTATCGTGCGGATCCACGGTCTGGCCGACGTCATGTACGGCGAAATGATCGAGTTCCCTGGCGGCGTCTACGGCATGGCACTGAACCTGGAGCAAGACTCCGTAGGTGCAGTGATCCTGGGTGCCTATGACACCCTCGCCGAAGGCATGAGCGCCAAGTGCACCGGCCGCATCCTGGAAGTTCCGGTTGGTAAGGAACTGCTGGGTCGCGTCGTTGACGCACTGGGCAACCCGATCGACGGCAAAGGTCCTCTGGGCAACACTCAGACCGACGCGGTCGAGAAAGTAGCTCCAGGCGTGATCTGGCGTAAGTCGGTAGACCAGCCTGTACAGACTGGCTACAAGTCCGTCGACGCCATGATCCCTGTCGGCCGTGGCCAGCGTGAGCTGATCATCGGTGACCGTCAGATCGGCAAGACCGCCATGGCCATCGACGCCATCATCAACCAGAAAGACTCCGGTATTTTCTGCGTTTATGTTGCTGTCGGCCAGAAGCGTTCCACCGTTGCCAACATCGTTCGCAAGCTGGAAGAAAACGGCGCCCTGGCCAACACCATCGTGGTTGTTGCCAGTGCTTCGGAATCCGCCGCACTGCAGTTCCTGGCTCCTTACGCCGGCTGCACCATGGGCGAGTTCTTCCGTGACCGCGGTGAAGACGCCCTGATCGTTTACGATGACCTGTCCAAGCAGGCCGTTGCCTACCGTCAGATCTCCCTGCTGCTGCGTCGTCCACCAGGACGTGAAGCGTACCCAGGTGACGTGTTCTATCTCCACTCCCGTCTGCTGGAGCGCGCATCGCGCGTTTCGGAAGAGTACGTAGAGAAGTTCACCAACGGCGCAGTCACTGGTAAGACCGGTTCCCTGACCGCCCTGCCGATCATCGAAACCCAGGCTGGCGACGTTTCCGCGTTCGTTCCGACCAACGTGATTTCCATCACCGACGGTCAGATCTTCCTGGAATCGGCCATGTTCAACTCGGGCATCCGCCCTGCAGTGAACGCCGGTGTTTCGGTATCCCGCGTAGGTGGTGCCGCTCAGACCAAGATCATCAAGAAGCTGTCCGGTGGTATTCGTACCGCGCTGGCTCAGTACCGTGAACTGGCTGCATTCGCCCAGTTCGCTTCCGATCTGGACGAAGCGACCCGCAAGCAGCTGGAGCATGGTCAGCGCGTTACCGAGCTGATGAAGCAGAAGCAGTACGCGCCAATGTCCATCGCGGACATGGCCCTGTCGCTGTACGCCGCTGAGCGTGGTTTCCTGACTGACGTAGAAGTCTCCAAGATCGGCAGCTTCGAGCAAGCACTGATCGCCTTCTTCAACCGTGATCACGCTGAACTGATGGCGAAGATCAACGTGAAGGGTGACTTCAACGACGAAATCGACGCAGGCCTGAAAGCCGGTATCGAGAAGTTCAAGGCCACCCAGACCTGGTAAGCCGCAGCGGGGGCTCAGGCCCCCGCTTGCTAACCTGATAGGTGATACATGGCAGGCGCAAAAGAGATTCGCAGTAAGATTGCGAGCATCAAAAGCACGCAAAAAATTACCAGCGCCATGGAGAAAGTGGCGGTCAGCAAGATGCGCAGGGCACAACTGCGCATGGCTGCTAGCCGTCCTTACGCGGAGCGTATCCGCCAGGTGATCGGTCATCTGGCCAACGCCAACCCGGAATACCGCCACCCGTTCATGATCGAGCGCCCTGTAAAGCGCGCCGGTTATATCGTGGTGAGCAGTGACCGTGGTCTGTGCGGTGGCTTGAACACCAACCTGTTCAAGGCCCTGGTCAAGGACATGAACGAAAACCGCGAACAGGGCGTGGAAATCGACCTGTGCGTGATCGGCAGCAAGGGTGCGACTTTCTTCCGCATCTTTGGCGGCAACGTCGTAGCCGCGATCAGCCACCTGGGCGAAGAGCCATCGATCAACGATCTGATCGGCTCCGTCAAAGTGATGCTGGACGCCTACCTGGACGGCCGTATCGATCGCCTTTCGGTGGTTTCGAACAAGTTCATCAACACCATGACCCAAAAACCGACGGTCGAGCAATTGGTACCGTTGGTGGCAACCCCGGATCAGGATCTCAAGCATCACTGGGATTACCTGTACGAACCCGACGCAAAAGAGCTGCTGGACGGCTTGATGGTGCGTTACGTGGAGTCGCAGGTATACCAGGCGGTGGTCGAGAACAACGCTGCTGAACAAGCAGCCCGGATGATCGCCATGAAGAACGCCACAGACAACGCCGGTGATTTGATCAAAGAGCTTCAGCTGATCTACAACAAGGCGCGTCAGGCTGCGATCACCCAGGAGATCTCGGAAATCGTCGGCGGCGCTGCCGCGGTTTAACGGTTCAAAAATTCAGAGGATCCAGCTATGAGTAGCGGACGTATCGTTCAAATCATCGGCGCCGTCATCGACGTGGAATTCCCACGTGACGTCGTGCCGAGTGTATACAACGCGCTGAAAGTACAAGGCGCGGAAACCACCCTCGAAGTTCAGCAGCAGCTGGGCGACGGCGTGGTTCGTACCATTGCGATGGGCTCCACCGAAGGTCTGAAGCGCGGTCTGGATGTCGTCGACACCGGTGCTGCCATTTCCGTTCCAGTTGGTAAGGCCACTCTGGGCCGTATCATGGACGTTCTGGGCAACCCAATCGACGAAGCCGGCCCGATCGGTGAAGAAGAGCGTCGCGGTATCCACCAGCCAGCGCCTTCGTTCGCTGACCAGGCAGGCGGCAACGACCTGCTGGAAACCGGCATCAAGGTTATCGACCTGGTTTGCCCGTTCGCCAAGGGTGGTAAGGTTGGTCTGTTCGGTGGTGCCGGTGTCGGCAAGACCGTTAACATGATGGAACTGATCCGTAACATCGCCATGGAACACAGCGGTTATTCCGTGTTCGCTGGTGTGGGTGAGCGTACTCGTGAGGGTAACGACTTCTACCACGAGATGAAGGACTCCAACGTTCTCGACAAGGTAGCGCTGGTCTACGGTCAGATGAACGAGCCACCAGGAAACCGTCTGCGCGTAGCGCTGACCGGCCTGACCATGGCTGAGAAGTTCCGTGACGAAGGTAACGACGTTCTGCTGTTCGTCGACAACATCTATCGTTACACCCTGGCCGGTACCGAAGTATCCGCACTGCTGGGCCGTATGCCTTCGGCAGTAGGTTACCAGCCGACCCTGGCTGAAGAGATGGGCGTTCTGCAAGAGCGTATCACCTCCACCAAGGAAGGTTCGATCACCTCCGTTCAGGCCGTATACGTACCTGCGGACGACTTGACCGACCCGTCGCCAGCGACCACCTTCGCCCACTTGGACGCCACCGTCGTTCTGTCCCGTGACATCGCCTCCCTGGGTATCTACCCAGCGGTTGACCCACTGGACTCGACTTCGCGCCAGCTGGACCCGAACGTGATCGGCAACGAGCACTACGACACCGCTCGTGGCGTTCAGTATGTTCTGCAGCGCTACAAAGAGCTGAAGGACATCATCGCGATCCTGGGTATGGACGAACTGTCCGAAGACGACAAGCAACTGGTAGCCCGCGCTCGTAAGATCCAGCGCTTCCTGTCGCAGCCGTTCTTCGTGGCCGAAGTCTTCACCGGTTCGCCAGGCAAGTACGTTTCCCTGAAAGACACCATCGCTGGCTTCAGCGGCATCCTCAAAGGTGACTACGACCACCTGCCAGAACAAGCGTTCTACATGGTCGGCAGCATCGACGAAGCGATCGAGAAAGCCAAGAAACTGTAATCCCGGCGCCCCGCAAGGGGCGCTAATCAGGTTGAGGCAAGCAGATGGCTATGACAGTCCATTGCGATATCGTCAGCGCGGAAGGAGAAATCTTCTCCGGCCTGGTCGAGATGGTAGTAGCGCACGGCAACCTGGGCGATCTTGGTATCGCTCCAGGCCACGCCCCGCTGATCACCAATCTCAAGCCTGGTCCGATCACGCTGACCAAGCAAGGTGGCGATCGTGAGGTGTTCTACATCTCCGGTGGCTTCCTCGAAGTGCAGCCGAACATGGTCAAGGTTCTTGCCGACACCGTGCAGCGCGCTGCCGACCTGGACGAAGCTCAGGCTCAGGAAGCCCTCAAGGCTGCTGAGAACGCCCTGAACGCGAAAAGCTCGGACTTCGACTACGGTGCTGCTGCCGCACGTCTGGCCGAGGCTGCAGCTCAGCTGCGTACCGTCCAGCAAATGCGCAAAGGCAAGTAATCCGGTTCAGGCCGCATACTTCCGTTGCGATTGAGTTAAAGGGTAGCCTCGGCTACCCTTTTTCTTTTTCCGAATTCTTCTCAGGTCTCGTCTCTGACCGCCCAGGATTGGTAGCCAGTCAATGTCCCTCGATATCGTTATTCTCGCCGCTGGTCAAGGTACCCGCATGCGTTCGGCGCTGCCCAAGGTGCTGCACCCGGTAGCCGGTAATTCCATGCTCGGCCACGTTATCCACAGCGCGCGGCAGCTTCAGCCACAAGGCATTCACGTGGTCATCGGCCACGGTGCCGACCAGGTACGTGAGCGCTTGGCAGCCGACGACCTTAATTTCGTCATGCAGGACAAGCAGCTGGGCACGGGCCATGCCGTTGCGCAAGCATTGCCGGCGATCACTGCCGACACGGTATTGGTGCTTTATGGCGATGTGCCGCTGATCGAAGTGGAAACCCTGCAGCGCCTGCTGGCCAAGGTCAGCGACAAGCAACTGGGCCTGCTCACCGTGACCCTGCAGGACCCGACCGGCTATGGCCGCATCGTGCGCAATGGCGAAGGCCAGGTGACGGCTATCGTCGAGCACAAGGATGCCAGCGAAGCGCAGAAGGCAATCAACGAAGGCAACACCGGCATCCTGGCCCTGCCAGCCACGCGCCTGGCCGACTGGATGGGCCGCCTGTCGAACAACAATGCCCAGGGTGAGTACTACCTCACTGATGTCATCGCCATGGCCGTGGCCGATGGGCTTGTGGTCGCCACTGAACAACCGCACGACGCGATGGAAGTGCAGGGTGCCAATGACCGTCGCCAGCTGTCGGAACTCGAACGCCACTACCAGCTTCGCGCAGGCCGCAGGCTGATGGCCCAGGGCGTCACCCTGCGCGACCCGGCGCGCTTCGATGTACGTGGCGAAGTGACCGTTGGTCGCGATGTGCTGATCGATATCAACGTGATTCTCGAAGGCAAGGTGGTCATCGAGGACGACGTGCAGATCGGCCCGAACTGCGTGATCAAGGACAGCACCCTGCGCAAGGGCGCAATCATCAAGGCCAACACCCACCTCGACGGCGCAGTAATGGGGGAGGGCAGCGATGCTGGCCCGTTCGCCCGCTTGCGCCCAGGCAGCGTGCTTGAGGCCAAGGCCCATGTGGGTAACTTCGTCGAACTGAAAAACGCCCACCTGGGTGAAGGCGCCAAGGCCGGCCACCTGACCTACCTGGGCGACGCCGAGATCGGTGCACGTACCAACATCGGCGCCGGTACCATCACCTGCAACTACGATGGCGCCAATAAGTTCAAGACCGTGATGGGTGAGGACGTATTCATCGGCTCCAACAATTCGCTGGTAGCGCCTGTGGAAATCGAGGCCGGCGCCACTACGGCGGCCGGTTCGACCATCAATCAGACCGTCGGAGCAGGTGAGCTGGCCGTGGCGCGTGCGCGCCAGCGCAATATTTCTGGCTGGAAGCGGCCAGAGAAGATCAAGAAAAGCTGAGTTATACACAGCTGAATCAATCGAAAGCCGACTTATGTGTATAAGTCGGCTTTTTTTATGTCTGCAATAACCCTTGTGGGAGCGGGCGCGCCCGCGAAGCAGGCAACGCGGTGGATGGCACGGGCTGCGCCCGTGTGTGCGGGCAAGCCCGCTCCCATAGCGATGTTTTTTGTCAGCAGCATTTATCCACACCTTGACGAAACCGCCATCTTAGGTTTTGATTGCAACCATTATCTTTCGAATCGAAACTTAGCTAACCATGTCGAAACGAAACACCCCCCAGCGCCGCCACAACATCCTGGCTCTGCTCAGTGAGCAAGGCGAGGTGAGCGTCGACGCCCTGGCCAAGCGTTTCGAAACTTCGGAAGTGACCATTCGCAAGGATCTTGCTGCACTGGAGGCCAACGGCCTGCTGTTGCGCCGTTACGGGGGGGCGGTACCCGTTCCGCAGGAAATGCTCAGTGAGCCCGCGCAACCGGTCTCTGCCTACAAGAAGGCTATCGCCCGGGCAGCGGTTGGGCGTATTCGCGAGCACGCGCGGATCATCATCGACAGCGGCAGCACTACCGCCGCCATGATTCCGGAACTGGGCCGCCAGCCCGGTCTGGTAGTGATGACCAATTCGTTGAATGTGGCCCGCGCCATCAGTGAAGTCGAGCACGAACCGGTGCTGCTGATGACTGGTGGCACCTGGGACCCTCATTCGGAATCGTTCCAGGGCCAGGTCGCTGAGCAGGTACTGCGCTCTTATGATTTCGACCAGCTGTTCATCGGTGCCGATGGCATCGACCTGCAGCGCGGCACCACTACGTTCAATGAGCTGCTTGGCCTGAGCCGAGTGATGGCCGACGTAGCCCGAGAAGTGATCGTGATGGTCGAGTCCGACAAGGTCGGGCGCAAGATCCCCAATCTGGAGCTGCCTTGGGGCAGCGTGCACACCCTTATTACAGATGAACGCTTGCCCGTAGCGGCACGCGAACAGATTCAAGCCCGCGGCATTAACCTGATCTGCGCCGCGATCAGCCAGGAGCAATAACCATGTGTGGAATCGTTGGTGCCGTAGCCGAGCGCAACATCACTGCCATTCTCATCGAAGGCCTCAAGCGTCTTGAGTATCGCGGGTACGACAGTGCCGGCCTGGCCGTCTACACCCAGCAGGGCGAACTGCAGCGCCGCCGCCGCATCGGCAAGGTTGCCGAGCTGGAAGCTGCGGTGGCCGCCGAGCCGCTTAACGGCCAGCTGGGCATCGCCCACACTCGTTGGGCTACCCACGGTGCGCCGACCGAAGGTAACGCCCACCCGCATTTTTCCAGCAACGAAGTGGGAGTGGTGCACAATGGCATCATTGAAAACCACGACGAACTGCGTGAAGAGCTGAAAGGTCTGGGGTACGTGTTTACCTCGCAGACTGACACTGAAGTCATCGTGCACCTGATCCATCACACGCTGAAAACTGTCCCGGACCTCGCTGATGCGTTGAAGTCCGCAGTCAAGCGCCTGCACGGTGCCTACGGCCTGGCGTTGATCAGCGTGCAGCAGCCTGACCGCCTGGTAGCTGCGCGCAGCGGCAGCCCGCTGGTGATCGGCCTGGGCCATGGGGAAAACTTCCTCGCCTCGGACCAACTGGCGCTGCGCCAGGTCACCGACCGGTTCATGTATCTGGAGGAGGGTGATATCGCCGAGATTCGCCGCGACCAGGTGAAGATCTGGGATCAGGCCGGCCAGCCGGTGCAGCGTGAAACCGTGCAGTACCACGAAGGTGCCGAGGCCGCTGACAAGGGTACCTATCGCCACTTCATGCTCAAGGAGATCCATGAGCAGCCGACCGTGGTCCAGCGCACGCTGGAAGGCCGCTTGGGCAAGGACCACGTGATGGTCCAGGCTTTCGGCCCGCAGGCAGCCGAGCTGTTCGCCAAAGTACGTAACGTGCAGATCGTCGCCTGCGGCACCAGCTACCACGCCGGCATGGTTGCCCGTTACTGGCTGGAAAGCCTGGCCGGCATTCCTTGCCAGGTTGAAGTGGCCAGCGAGTTCCGTTATCGCAAGGTAGTGGTGCAACCAGACACCCTGTTCGTCTCGATCTCCCAGTCCGGCGAAACCGCCGACACCCTGGCTGCCCTGCGCAACGCCAAGGAACTGGGCTTCCTCGGTAGCCTGGCCATCTGCAACGTCGGCATCAGCTCGCTGGTACGCGAGTCCGACCTGACCCTGCTGACCCTGGCCGGCCCGGAAATCGGTGTGGCATCGACCAAAGCCTTCACCACTCAGCTGGTCTCGCTGATGCTGTTGACCCTGGCTCTGGGCCAAGTGCGCGGCACCCTCGAAGCTGGCGTCGAAGCCGGGTTGGTGGAAGAGCTGCGCCGCCTGCCTGCGCGCCTGGGCGAGGCTCTGGCCATGGACAGCACCGTGGAGAAAACTGCCGAGCTGTTCGCCGACAAGCACCACACCCTGTTCCTTGGCCGTGGTGCACAGTACCCAGTGGCCATGGAAGGAGCGCTGAAGCTCAAGGAAATCTCCTACATCCACGCCGAAGCCTACCCGGCTGGTGAGCTCAAGCACGGCCCGTTGGCGCTTGTGGATAACGACATGCCCGTGGTCACCGTGGCGCCGAACAACGAACTGCTGGAGAAGCTCAAGTCCAACCTGCAGGAAGTGCGCGCCCGCGGCGGTGAGCTGGTGGTGTTCGCCGATGAGAATGCCGGCATGAGCAACGGCGAAGGCACCCACGTGATCAAGGTGCCGCACATCGTCGACGAACTGGCGCCGATCCTTTACACCATTCCGCTGCAGCTGCTGTCGTATTACGTGGCAGTGCTCAAGGGGACTGACGTTGACCAGCCGCGTAACCTGGCGAAGTCGGTGACTGTGGAGTAAGCGTTTTTCTGTTGAAACAGGGAAAGCCCCGGCTCAATGCCGGGGCTTTTTCATTTGTGCGATCAGCATGGCTTCAAGCTGCTTTCAGCACGGTCCGCACTTTGATGTTGGCCAGCAGCGCATCCACGCTCAGTGCCCCCCCGCCGAACGCTGCAATCTGCAACAGGCCACCCGCAATCGAGATGTTCTTGAAGAAGTTGATGAACTGCCCCTGGTCCGCCAGGTTGTTGTGGAAGGCGAAGGCTGCCATCACGGTGAACAGCGCCATGACCACCGCGACGATGCGGGTTTGAAAGCCGATGATCAGCAGTGCTGCAAGGCCGAGTTCAACACCCAGTGCGGCCAGGTAGCTCAGTACCGGGAAGGGCAGGCCGCTCGATTCGATATAGGCAATGGTGCCCTCAGGCGAAGTCAGCTTGCTGAAGCCGCTGAGCAGGAAGAGCACGGCCAGCAACACACGACCGACGACTGCAGTTGTACCTTTGAAAGTGTTCATCTTTTAGCTCCTGATACTTGAGTTCGAGTGGCTCACCGCGCTGTGCCCGGTGGCGTTGTCTGCGGTATGGGGCCATTCTGAAGCGCAACATCAGTCAAGACAATTAGGGTGATAAGTGAATAATTGTTCCGTAAATTGGGACAATTGGATCAGCCCTTTTTGCGCTTACTAGGGCGCATCCACTGCTCGGGAAAACGGAGCACGGGCCTCATTGATCTCATCAGCGCATCAATTAATGAAAAATGAACGATTATCCCAAGCGACGCTTTCGACGATCATGCTGGAAATAAGCACTTACAATTATTAAGAAACGCTGGAGATCCACCATGAGTCTGCCATCAAGCTCGGCGCCCGAGGGCAAGTCCAAGGCCGGAATGGTCTTCCGGGTAACGTCCGGAAACTTCCTCGAACAGTTCGACTTCTTCCTGTTCGGCTTCTATGCCACGCACATCGCGGGGGCCTTCTTCCCTGCCTCCAATGAATTCGCCTCGTTGATGATGACCTTCGCCGTGTTCGGTGCAGGCTTCCTCATGCGCCCGCTGGGTGCGGTGATCCTGGGTGCCTACATTGATGACGTGGGCCGGCGCAAAGGGCTGATCGTCACCCTGGCGATCATGGCCAGCGGTACCTTGCTGATCGTGCTGGTGCCCGGCTACGCCAGCATCGGGCTATTGGCCCCGGCGCTGGTGCTGATCGGGCGCTTGCTGCAAGGGTTCTCGGCCGGTGCCGAGTTGGGTGGCGTGTCGGTATATCTGGCGGAAATGGCAACGCCCGGACACAAGGGCTTCTATGCCAGCTGGCAGTCCGCCAGCCAGCAGGTGGCGATCGTCGTCGCCGCAGCGCTGGGCTTTGCTCTGAATGAATGGTTGACTGCCGCCGAAATCGCCCAATGGGGCTGGCGTGTGCCATTTGCTGTGGGCTGCATGATCATCCCGGTGATCTTCCTGCTGCGGCGCAGCCTGCAGGAGACCGAGGAGTTCGCCGCTCGCGAGCATCGTCCGACCATGAAACAGGTGTTGGCCACCCTTGCCGCGAACTCCGCAGTGGTGCTGTTCGGCATGCTGATGGTGGCCATGACCACCACCGCCTTCTACATGATCACGGTGTATGCACCGACCTTCGGCAAGACCGTACTGCAACTGAGCACCGGCGATGCGCTGCTGGTGACCTTGTTGACCGCGGTGTCGAACTTCATCTGGCTGCCTATCGGCGGCGCTCTCAGCGACCGCCTCGGGCGCAAGCCGCTGCTGCTGGCCATGTCGCTGCTGACCTTGATCACCGCTTACCCGGCGCTGACCTATCTGGCTCAATCGCCTACCTTTGGCCACATGCTGGAAGTGCTGCTGTGGTTCTCGTTCCTGTACGGCATGTACAACGGTGCGATGATCCCGGCGCTGACTGAAATCATGCCGGTGGAAGTCCGTGTGGCAGGTTTCTCCCTGGCCTATAGCCTGGCGACCGCCTTGTTCGGGGGTTTCACCCCGGCCATCTCGACCTGGATGATCCACGTCACCAACGACAAGGCCGCTCCGGCCTACTGGATGATGTTCGCCGCGCTCTGTGCATTCGTGGCCACCTGGATGTTCTACCGTCGCGTGGCCCACCGCGCAGTGGTGGCCGCATGAAGGCTTCGTTGAAAGTATTATTGGCCGCTACCTTGCTCGCTGGTTGCAGCCTTGCCCAGGCTGCCGAACTGACGGTTATGACTTCGGGCGGTTTCACTGCCGCTTATAAACAGTTGGGGCCGCAGTTTGCGGCTCAGAGCGGCGATACGCTGGTCACCGTGCTGGGCCCCTCCATGGGCAAGGCACCTGAGGCGATACCCAACCGCCTGGCTCGGGGCGAGCATGCCGATGTGGTGATCATGGTCGGCTATGCGCTGGACGAGCTGATTCGTCAGGGCAAGGTCGACCCGGAATCGCGGGTCGAACTGGCAGACTCGCGTATCGGGCTGGTGGTCAAGGAAGGGCAGGCCAAGCCCGCAATCGGCACTGCTGACGAATTGAAGCAGACTTTGCTGGCGGCCCGGTCGGTGGCCTACTCGGACAGCGCCAGCGGTGTATACATCGAGAAGGAGCTGTACAAGAAGCTGGGTATCCAGGACCAGCTCGTCGGCAAGAGCACCATGGTAGAGCGCATTCCGGTGGCCTCGCAGGTTGCCAAGGGCACCTATCAGCTTGGCTTCCAGCAGGTGGCCGAGCTGCTGCCAGTGCCGGGTGTCACATACGTTGGCAAGATTCCGGAGAGCCTGCAGTCGGTGACCCGTTTTGCCGCCGGCATCCCGAAAACCGCCGAGCACCCGGCCGAGGCGAAGCAGTTGCTGAAGTACCTCGCTTCGCCCGACGTGCAGCCTGCCGTGCGTGCCACCGGGCTGGATTCAGTCGCCCGGTAATACACCGGGCAGTTCCCGAATCAACCTGACCATCTCAAGCGCCGCAGGCGTCAGCGTGCGGCCGCGGCGCTTGAGCAGGCCCATCTTGCGGCTGACCTCAGGTTCCACCAGTGCAACGCTGGCGAGGATCGGATGCGGTGTCATCGGCAGCGCGATCGAGGGCACCGCCGCAATGCCGAGGCCCGCTTCTATCAGGCCAAGCAGGGTGGTTACATGCCTGGCTTCGCAAACACTCTCCTTGCTGACCGGCATCCCGGCCAACGCCCTATCCAATACCAGACGGTTGCCTGACGATTTGCCCAGGCTGATGTAGTCATGTTCGTAGGCTTGTGCCCAGGTTACCTCGTCCAGCTTGGCCAGCGGATGGTCCTGGCGGCAGGCAATGACGTAGCGCTCCTCTAGCAAGTCGCTGAATTCGATTTCTGGTGCGAGGTTGCCTGTGAAACTCAGGCCGAAGTCCGCTTCGCCAGAGGCCACGGCGGCACTGACTTCGTTGGCGGAGGCGTCGTACAGGTTGATCCGGACTTTCGGGTACTGCGCATGGAAGGCACGGATTGCATGGGGCATGAAGTAATAGGCGGCAGATGGCACGCAGGCGATGGTCAGGGTACCGGTGCGCAGCGAGCCACCATCGCCGACGCTGAGCAGCGCCAGGTCCAGGTCGTCCAGCAGCCGCTCGACCTGGGGCAGGAACGCACGCCCGACATTGGTCAGCGACACTTTGCGCGTGGTGCGTTCGAGCAGCTTCACGCCCAGTGCCGACTCAAGTTTTTCGATACGCCGGCTCAGCGCCGACTGGGTGATGCGAATGGTGTCGGCGGCGCGGCGGAAACTGCCTTGCTCGACGACGGCGCGGAAGGCTTGCAGGTCATTAAGATCGAAGTTGATGCTCAACCGGTGGCTCCGCTGGTTTGATCGAAAGCGTGCATCAATGGTATTTCGAAAAAACCGGCGGAGCCAGAAGGTCAGATCTGCATGGCCATGCCGTGCACGTTCATCGCTGCCTGGCGCAAGGCTTCGGATCGGGTTGGGTGCGGGTGGCAGATCAAGGCGATGTCTTCAGCCGAGGCGGCGAACTCCATGGCCACGCAGAACTCGCCGATCATCTCGCTGACACTCGGGCCAACCAGGTGCACGCCGAGCACCTCATCGGTGTTGGCATCGGCAATGACCTTGGCGAAGCCTTCGGTCTCGTGGTTGATCTTGGCGCGGCTGTTGGCGGTGAAGGGGAACTTGCCAACCTTGTAGGCGCGGCCTTCGGCCTTCAGTTGCTCTTCGGTCTTGCCGACGGTAGCCAGTTCCGGGCGGGTGTAGATCACGCCGGGGATCAGGTTGTAGTTCACTTCATGCGGCTTGCCGGCGATGCGTTCGATGCAGGCAACCGCTTCGTCCTCAGCCTTGTGCGCCAGCATCGGACCGGAGGTGACGTCGCCGATCACCCACACGCCGGGGACCGAAGTGCGATGGTGCTCGTTGCTCAGCATGCCGCGCTTGTCAGTTTCCAGGCCCACGCTTTCCAAGTTCAGGCCCTTGGTATAGGGGCGGCGACCGATGGCGACCAGCACGTAGTCTGCCTGCAGGGTTTCTGCGGCGCCGCCTGCGGCCGGCTCGAGCGTCAGGCTGACACCGTCGGTTTCAGTCTTAGCCTGGGTCACCTTGCTGCCGAGCTTGAATGCCATGCCTTGCTTGGCCAAGGCTTTTTGCAGGGTCTTGGCAGTTTCTTCATCGGTGCCTGGGCAGATGCGGTCGAGGTACTCGATGACGGTGACCTGTGCACCCAGCCGACGCCATACCGAGCCCAGCTCGAGGCCGATGACACCCGCCCCGATCACCACCAGGTGCTTGGGCACCTGTGGCAGTGCCAAGGCACCAGTGGAATCGATGATGCGCTGATTGTCGATGGTCACGCCGGGCAGGGGAGTGGGCTCGGAACCGGTGGCGATGACGATGTCCTTGGCCTGCAGCGCGGTCTCGCTGCCATCTTCAGCCTTTACGATGACCTTGCCGACGCCATCCAGGCGGCCCCAACCTTTTACCCAGTCGACCTTGTTCTTGCGGAACAGGTACTCGATGCCTTTGGTCAGGCCGGTCACGCTCTCGTCCTTCTGTTTCATCATCTGGGCGAGGTTGAGCGTCGGCTTCACTTCGATGCCGAGGTGGGCGAACTCCTCGCCGCGGGCGGCTTCATAAAGCTCGGAGGCGTGCAGCAACGCTTTGGACGGCATGCAACCAACGTTCAGGCAGGTGCCGCCGAGGGTCGAGCGGCCTTCCACGCAGGCCACGCTCAGGCCAAGCTGGCCGGCGCGGATCGCTGCGTTGTAGCCGCCAGGGCCGCCGCCGATGATCACCACGTCATAGGATTTCATGGGTTTTGTACTCCAGATGAGGAAGCGCGAGAGGGGCATAAGGTTAAGCTGAGAAGGGCAGATTGTATACAATCTGATGCTTTGATCAGATCGGTTGGTTCTAGACCTTGGTCTCGTTTAGAGGAAACATCCCACCAATGAACTACTCTGTTCCGGCGACGTTCGAAATATCAGGCGTCGTCGCCTTATAGGGATAGGAGGAGTGTTCATGCTTGCTCAACTTCCACCGGCACTGCAAAGCCTGCATCTGCCGCTGCGGCTTAAACTGTGGGACGGTAACCAGTTCGATCTGGGCCCAAGCCCGCAGGTCACCATTCTGGTCAAGGAGCCACAGCTGATAAGCCAGCTGACTCACCCAAGCATGGACCAGCTTGGTACTGCATTCGTGGAGGGCAAGCTGGAACTGGAAGGTGATATCGGTGAAGCCATCCGCGTATGCGACGAGCTCAGCGAAGCGTTGCTGACCGACGAGGAGGATGCCCCGCCCCCGCGTCTGTCCCATGACAAGAGCACAGACGCCAAAGCCATTTCCTACCACTACGATGTCTCCAACGAGTTCTATCAACTCTGGCTCGACCAGGACATGGCCTATTCCTGTGCCTACTTCCGTGAGCCGGACAACACCCTGGATCAAGCTCAACAGGACAAGTTCGATCACTTGTGCCGCAAGCTGCGCCTGGATGCGGGTGATTACCTGCTCGATGTGGGCTGTGGCTGGGGTGGGTTGTCGCGGTTCGCTGCGCGCGAATATGGCGCCAAGGTATTCGGCATCACCCTGAGCAAGGAGCAGCTCAAGCTCGGGCGCGCGCGGGTCAAGGCAGAGGGCCTGGCTGACAAGGTCGACCTGCAGATTCTCGACTACCGCGACCTGCCTCAGGATGGCCGCTTCGACAAGGTCGTCAGCGTCGGCATGTTCGAACACGTCGGCCACGCCAACCTGCCGCTGTATTGCCAGAAATTGTTTGGCGCAGTGCGCGAAGGTGGCGTGGTCATGAACCACGGGATTACTGCCAAGCATGTCGATGGCCGACCGGTCGGGCGCGGGGCAGGTGAGTTCATCGACCGTTACGTGTTCCCCCATGGTGAGCTGCCGCACCTGTCGATGATCAGCGCGAGCATCTGTGAGGCGGGTCTGGAGGTGGTAGACGTCGAGAGCCTGCGCCTGCACTACGCCAAGACGCTGCATCACTGGAGCGAGAACCTGGAGAACCAGTTGCACAAGGCGGCGGCGGTGGTGCCGGAAAAGACCCTGCGAATCTGGCGCTTGTACCTGGCCGGTTGTGCCTATGCGTTCCAGAAGGGCTGGATCAACCTGCATCAGATCCTGGCGGTGAAGCCATATGCCGATGGGCATCATGATCTGCCGTGGACGCGGGAAGACCTTTACCGTTGAGCGTTCTGCGAAGGACAAAGGGGCCGCAAAAGCGGCCCCTTTGTCATTCAAAGAATGGGGGAAATCAGCCGTGCTATACGCATCCCCAGTTGCTGAACACGGTGGGTATCGCGGCTATCCTCGGCGGTGATCTCGCGGGCCTGCTCGAAGTCGTCCAGCAACATAGCCTCCACTTGGTCGGCGAACAGGCGATCCACCGTCAGCAAGGTAATCTCGAAATTGAGCCGGAACGAGCGGTTGTCCAGGTTCGCGCTGCCGATGGCACTGACCTCGTCATCCACCAGCACCACCTTCTGGTGCAGGAAGCCGGGCTGGTAGCGGAACATGCGCACCCCCGCCCGAACCGCCTCGAAAGCAAACAGGCTTGAGGCTGCATAGACAATCCTGTGATCGGGACGAGATGGGATCAGCACACGTACATCCACCCCGCGCAGCACAGCCAGGCGCAAGGCGGCGAACACCGCTTCATCCGGAATGAAGTAAGGGCTGGTGATCCATACCCGCCTGGTCGCCGACTGGATGGCTTCGATGAAGAACAGCGAACAGGTTTCCTGCGGGTCTGCCGGGCCACTGGCAAGGGCTTGGCAAAGTACGCCATTGTCGGGGTAGGTGTCCGGCAGGATCAAAGGCGGCAGCTGGCGCGTGGCCCAGTACCAGTCTTCGGCGAATGACTCTTGCAGGCAGGCCAGTACCGGCCCGCCGATCTGCACGTGGGTATCGCGCCAGGGTGACAGAAGTGGATTCTTGCCAAGGTACTCGTCACCCACGTTGTGCCCGCCGATGAAGCCCAGCAAGCCATCGACCACGACGATCTTGCGGTGGTTGCGGAAGTTGACCTGGAAGCGATTGAACCACCCGCGGCGGGTGGCAAAGGCGTGGATCTGCACTCCACCATCACGCAGCACCTGGCTGTAGCTGGCGGGCAAGGCGTGGCTGCCAACCCGGTCATACAGCACGAAGACTTTCACCCCCTCGGCGGCCTTGCGCAGTAGCAGTTGCTGAAGGGCCTTGCCAAGGTGGTCGTCATGGATGATGAAGAACTGCACCAGCACGGCTTCGCGTGCCTGCTCGATAGCGGCGAAGATCGCGTCAAAGGTGGCTTTGCCATTGATCAGCAGCTTCACTTGGTTATTGGCCAGGCAAGGCATTCGTCCGAGTTTCGGCATGGCACGCAAGGCGGCGTAGCTTTCCGACTCTCTGGCGGTAAGGGCTTCCTCTACCCAGGGCCGCCAGTTGAGGTTGGCCATGGCCACGTGCATCTCCTGGTTGGCCTGGCGTCGGGCCTGGATGTAGGCGTAGAAGGAGCGCGCACCAAAAACCAGGTAGGGAATCAGCGTGAAGTAAGGGATGAAGAACAGCGACATGGCCCAGGCGATTGCGCCTTGAGCGGTACGCACGGTGAACACTGCATGCAACGCGGCGATCATGCCAAGCAAGTGAATCAGGCCGAGCACGTAGCCGAAGAAGTAGGGGCTGTGGTAATCCATACGCATCCTGCTTGCCGAATACACAGCGGATAACAGAACACGTTCCAGGTCCGCCTTGCAACCTGAAAGCGGATTTGGCGTCTAAGGCTGAGCCCGGCCAGTTGGCCGGCTTTTCGAGGAGCGTCCGTTCATGAAGATTCGTCTGCCACTGTTGGCTCTGGCCTTGGGCCTGAGCAGCCCACTGGTGCACGCGCAGATGTTGCAACCAGGCCTGTGGGAGCTGACTACCAGCAACATGCAGGTCGATGGCAAGCCGTTACCTGATATGCAGTTCATGCTTGGGCAGTTGAAGAACCTGCCGCCGGAACAGCGGGCCATGATGGAAGGAGTGTTGGCCAAGCAGGGCGTTACCATCGGCGGCAACGGCGTGCGGTCGTGCCTGACGCCTGAACAGGTGCAGACCAATGACATTCCATTGCAGGATCCTAAGTCCGGCTGTACGCAGAAGATCACCGACCGCACTGGCAATGTCTGGAAATTTCAATTCAGCTGCCCGAAAGCCCAGGGTACCGGCCAGGCGACTTTCCTCAGCGACAAGGAATTCACCACTCAGGTCAACGGCACTTTCAATGCCTCAGGCGTTCAGCAGCAAGGCAGCATGAACACCCGGGCCGTATGGCTTGGCAACGACTGTGGAACAGTCAAACCCCGGACCTGACTTTCACCACTGCCACTGGCTACAGGCTACAGCATCGTGGGCATGCAGGCTTTCTGCATGTTCCACGCGTAGCTTGAAAGCGCTCGCCCACTCCAATCGTCGTAGCGACTCATGCAGTCGTCGAGCGGCGTCTTCACAGAACATCAGGTTTTGCCCGTTGGCCAAAGCGAACGCCTGTTCGTCCGCACGTTTTACGGCGGTCTGCACGGCCGTACCCAGGCTGTCCTCAATCCGGTCGATCAGTTCGGTAATCGGTATAGCCGCCAGGTTGTTCTGCAGGCGCACGTTGATCTGCGCCTGGCTGCGCTGGCTGTGGGGGGTTGCGACGATGCCTTGACTGCTGCCCAACCATTCCAGCACCGCACTGCGCTCCAACTGCTGCTCTGCGAAATCGGTCTCGAATTGCTGTTGAATCAGTTGCCTGGCCAGCGCTGCCGAGCAGGGGCAGGTTGAGGAATAGGGCACGCTAACTGAAAGTTCCACGTGGAACATTTCATTTTCGATCTTGGCTTCGAGGGTAATCGGGTAGCGCTTCCAGCCGGCGAGTGGGCTGATCAACGCGGATCGTTTGAGCAGGTGATCGAAAGCCAGGTTGAGATAGGCTGCATTGGAAAGCCCCTCGTGGCTGGCGAGAAAGTCTGCCAGCAGACGGCGGATGGCCAACGGCGTCAAAGGTTGTTGTTCAAGCGATTCCAGCGCGAGGTAAAGGCGAGACATGTGAATGCCCCGCGCAGTGCCATCCATCAAGCTGACACCGGCATCGGCCATGGCCGATACATGACCGCCGTCGAGCTGGATGGGCAAGGCGATACCGCACATGCCGACCCAATCAAGCGGGGCAGTGTGCTCTTGCGGCTGTGTGGCAATGTCCGGAAGCGTCGTCAGGATAGTCATGCGGGATACCAGGCAATAGGGTCAGCGACATCCGCCGACCAGGCTGCAATGCAAATTGAAGCGCTGGCCGCTGGAGCTGGAAACGCGATTCAGGGTGGTCCAACCCACACGGCGGCTGTAGCCGAACCAGGCTTCACCATCGCTGGCCAACCCCGTGAAAAACGTCAGCGTGCCGTAGCGGCTGTTGGTCTGCGACCAAAGCCGGCGTGTCGTCGTGTCGAAGCCGCGCAAGTAGAAATGGCTGCCTTCTGTGCGCACGCTGTAGTAACTGCCGTTGCCGTCCTGGCAGGCGAGTAGCGTTGCACTGCGGGTGCACAGTGCCAGCGAGTTGCTTTGCGCCAGTGCCAAGGCAGGTACAGGCGCGAGAAGCAGCAGCAACAGGGCAGCAGGTGACAGGCTCATTTCCATCTCCGAAGCACGCATCCGACGAGTACGACTTGGCGAAATTGTATTGTTACTTTATAACATTATGCAATGCATCGTTTCGAGTGCGTCCGCCTGAAGAGGTTTCACCATGTCCAATCGCCTCCCTGTCACCGTGCTTTCCGGCTTCCTGGGGGCCGGAAAGAGCACCTTGCTTAACCATGTGCTGCGAAATCGCGACAACCTTCGGGTCGCGGTGATCGTCAACGACATGAGTGAAATCAACATCGATGCCAGTGAAGTGCAGCGCAACGTCAGCCTCAACCGTGCCGAGGAAAAACTGGTCGAAATGAGCAACGGCTGCATCTGCTGCACCCTGCGTGAAGACCTGCTGGAGGAAGTCGCGCGGCTCGCCGAGGAAGGCCGCTTCGACTATTTGTTGATCGAGTCCACCGGCATCTCGGAGCCGCTGCCCGTCGCCGAGACCTTCACCTTCCGCGATGAGCAAGGCCGTAGCCTGTCCGACATGGCGCGCCTGGACACCATGGTCACCGTGGTCGATGGCTTGAACTTCCTGCGCGATTATCAGGAAGCCGATAGCCTGGCCAGCCGTGGCGAGACGTTGGGTGAAGAAGATGAGCGATCCATCAGCGACCTGTTGATCGAACAGGTCGAGTTCGCCGATGTGCTGTTGCTGAGCAAGATCGACCTGATCAGCCAGCACGAGCGTGAAGAACTTACCGCCATTCTGCGCAGCCTCAACGCCCGCGCGCAGATTGTGCCGATGGTCATGGGCCAGGTGCCGCTGGCGCGGATTCTCGACACCGGGCTGTTCGACTTCGACCAGGCTGCGCAGGCGCCGGGCTGGCTGCAGGAATTGCGCGGCGAGCACATCCCGGAAACCGAGGAGTACGGCATTGCGGCGACCACCTGGGAAGCCCGCCGGCCCCTGCATCCACAACGCTTCTTCGACTTTATCCACAACTCCTGGAGTAATGGTCGGCTTCTACGCTCCAAGGGCTTTTTCTGGCTGGCCAGCAAATTCCAGGAAGCCGGCAGCTGGTCGCAGGCCGGTGGCATGATGCGCCATGGCCTGGCCGGGCGCTGGTGGCGTTTTGTGCCACGTGAGCATTGGCCGCAAGATGAGCAGAGCATTGCGGACATCCTCAAGCATTGGCATGCCGAAACGGGTGACTGCCGGCAGGAGCTGGTGTTCATCGGGCAGAACATCGATTTCACGCAGTTATCCACAGACCTGGATGCCTGCCTGCTGAAGGATGAGGAAATGGCGCTCGGCCCGATGGCCTGGCTACGTTTGCCGGATCCGTTCGGCCCCTGGCATGGCGAGGAAGCAGCATGAACCCGGCGCTGCGGCCTGTGGATATTCGCCAGGCCTTTGGGGAGGCACCCAAGGTACTCACCGAGATCTTCCAGGATGGCGTGAACCTCGCCGTCTGGCAGCGCCGTTTGCCAGCACAGGTTGAAGACTTTGCTAGCTTGGCGGTCAGCCTTGGCCAGTCTCTGGCTGACCAGCGTGTGCTTGATGTGAACGAGCACGAGCCACCGCAATTGCCTGGCTTGCTGCAGGAGGCTGCCGACCTGCAGGGTTACGAGGGCTTTGTCGCCGATGTGAAATGGCTGGTCTCGGCTTATACCTGCTTGCTCGGCGCACGGCGGGTGGGGTTGCGGCTACGGGTGCTGCAAGGCGCCATGTGCCCGCGCTTTCATGTGGATAACGTGCCCTTGCGTCTGCTGACCACCTACGTCGGACCTGGTAGCGAATGGCTGGAAGAAGGCGTAGTTGAGCGGGTCGGCTTGCATCTGGCGGCGGCGCCTGTGGATAACATCCGCAGCCTGAAACCAGGTGAGGTGGCTGTTCTGAAAGGGGAAAAATGGTTGGGCAATGAAGGGGCGGGACTTATCCACCGCTCACCTGCCAGTGAACAGCGGCGTCTGTTGCTCAGCCTTGACTGGCTGGCATGACGGGGCATAGTGGGGGGAACTCCGCTTAGAAGTCCTGGCATGCTGCAGAACATCCCTACCCACGTCATCGCCGGCCCTTTGGGTGCAGGCAAGACCAGCCTGATTCGCCAGCTGATGGCCCAGCGCCCGGTTAGCGAACGCTGGGCTGTGCTGGTCAACGAGTTTGGCCAGATCGGCCTCGATGCGGCACTAATGAGCCGAGACGAAGACGG
The DNA here is from genome assembly GCF_001320205.1 of Pseudomonas sp. NBRC 111123. Classification (NCBI taxonomy): domain Bacteria; kingdom Pseudomonadati; phylum Pseudomonadota; class Gammaproteobacteria; order Pseudomonadales; family Pseudomonadaceae; genus Pseudomonas; species Pseudomonas sp. NBRC 111123. The sequence continues at coordinate 106,597 of NZ_BCAZ01000002.1, read as the reverse complement.
TATTGTCATCGGCGAGGTGGCCGGAGGCTGCCTGTGCTGCGTGAATGGCACACCGTTCCAGGTTGGTCTTGGCCGCCTGCTGCGCAAGGCCCGGCCAGACCGGCTGTTCATCGAGCCTTCCGGGCTGGGTCATCCTTTACAGTTGTTGAACCAGCTGGGTCTGGCTCCCTGGGCTGGAGTACTGGCGGTGCAGCCGTTGGTGATGGTGCTGGATGCTCTGGCACTGGCGCGAGGTGAGCCTCTGCCGGAGGCTCAACAGCAGGCCTTGCAGGTGGCGGCGCTGATTCTGCTAAACAAAGCCGACGCTGTGGATGAAGATATCAAGTTGTTGATAAATAAAGAGTTTTTTAATATCCACAAGGTTTGGACCTTGCAGGGCTTGGTCGATCTCGAAATGCTCCCTGTTTCATCCACAAGTCAAAAGGGTGACGGTTCTGTGAATAATTTGCCTGGGGCACGTCTATCCACAGCGCCTGCAGCCCTGTGGATAGATCCGTCTTTGCCAATTTGTTCGGCGCAGGAGGGCGAGGGTGGTTGGAGCATCGGCTGGCGCTGGCATCCTAGTCAGCGATTCGACCCACCGCGCTTGCGGGCGTTTCTCGCAGCCTGGCCATGGCGGCGCGCCAAGGGAGTTATCCACAGCACTGATGGATGGCAGTCATTAAATGGACTGGAAGGTGACTTGCCGCAGTGGCAGCCGAGTGACTGGCGCAAGGACTCGCGCATCGAGCTGATCTTCGAGCAGGCGCAGCCAGCGCCGCTGTTGCAGACGGCTCTGGCGAAATGCCTGATCGTGTAGGAGCGGCCTTGTGTCGCGAAAGGGCTGCAGAGCAGCCCCAGCAATTTATGCGTTTGTGCTGAACTTTGGGGGCTGCTGCGCAGCCCTTTCGCGACACAAGGCCGCTCCTACAAGCGATCAGCCAGGGTTCAGTTGCGCCAGCGATTGTGTTCCTGGCGCCACTGCTGCATCTCGATCACATTGTCAGCCCGTGGCGGCGTCTTGATCTCGAACGGGTAGGGTGCCAGTTCGATCTGTACGCTGTGGGCGCCGAACTGGGTCACGGTGCCGGGGTGGCGCTGTTCGCCGGTCACGGTGAACTCGAAGGCGTAGACCCGGGCCAGGCGCTTCCTGCCATTGGCATCGCGGATGAACGCGATGCGTTTGAGCGCAACGGCGTCATCCAGCAGCTCCAGGTCGAGTTTGGCGCAGTGCTGTTTGACCCGCTCCAGGGCTTTCTCGCGCAGCCCATGGTTGTGCCATAACCAAGCGCCTGCCGTGGCCAGCAACATCAGGACGAAGAGATTCTCCAGGGTCAACATTTGCGTATGCTCCAAACAAGTCGAACCAGCTTAACTGCGTCCCTGGCCTGTCGTACAGGTGGCAATCGAGTACATACTGCGCGCTGCACAATCCTTGAAACTGCTTTGGAAACCGCCCGCATGAAACGTACCCCGCATCTGCTCGCCATCCAGTCCCACGTGGTGTTTGGCCACGCCGGCAACAGCGCTGCGGTGTTCCCCATGCAGCGTATCGGGATCAATGTCTGGCCCCTTAATACAGTACAGTTTTCCAATCACACTCAGTATGGCCAGTGGGCGGGTGAAGTGCTCGCTCCAGCGCAAATTCCTGCGTTGGTGGAAGGCATTTCCAACATCGGCGAGTTGGGTCACTGTGATGCGGTGCTTTCCGGTTACCTGGGCAGTGCCGAACAGGGCCGGGCGATCCTCGCTGGCGTCGAGCGGATCAAGGCTGTAAACCCGAAGGCGCTGTACCTGTGCGACCCCGTCATGGGCCATGCGGAGAAGGGCTGTATCGTTCCGCAGGAGGTCAGTGAATTTCTGCTCGATGAAGCAGTGGCCAAGGCGGATATCCTCTGCCCCAACCAGCTGGAACTCGACAGCTTCTGCGGCCGTCGTGCGCAATCCCTCGAAGACTGCGTGAACATGGCGCGCAGCTTGCTCGAGCGCGGCCCGCACGTGGTGCTGGTCAAGCACCTGGTGTATCCGGGGCGTACTGAAGACATGTTCGAAATGTTGCTGGTGACCCGCGAAGAAAGTTGGCACCTGCGCCGGCCCTTGCTGGCCTTCCCGCGGCAACCGGTTGGCGTGGGCGATCTGACTTCGGGGTTGTTCCTGGCCCGGGTGCTGCTGGGAGACAACTGGCAGCAGGCCTTTGAGTTCACTGCGGCGGCCGTGCATGAGGTGCTGCTGGAAACTCAGGCCTGCGCCAGCTACGAACTGCAGCTGGTGCGGGCCCAGGATCGCATCGCCCACCCGCGCGTGCGCTTCGAGGCGCAGCGTCTGGCGTTCTAGATCCCGTCGGTTTTCAGGTCCTGGTAGCGCTTTTCCAGTTCCTGGCGGATCTGGCGACGCTGCTGGCCCTGCAGGAAGCGACGTTTTTCTTCGCTGGAGTGCGGCTGAAGTGGTGGCACCGGCACGGGGCGGCGGTTGTCATCGACCGCCACCATGGTGAAGAAGCAGCTGTTGGAGTGGCGTACCGAGCGCTCGCGGATGTTCTCGGTGACCACCTTGATGCCCACTTCCATCGACGTGTTGCCGGTGTAGTTGACCGAGGCGAGGAAGGTCACAAGCTCGCCGACGTGCACCGGCTCGCGGAAGATCACCTGGTCGACCGACAGGGTCACCACATAGCTGCCGGCGTAGCGGCTGGCGCAGGCATAGGCCACTTCGTCGAGGTACTTGAGCAAGGTGCCGCCGTGCACGTTGCCAGAAAAGTTGGCCATGTCCGGGGTCATCAGGACGGTCATGCTCAGCTGGGCGTTTCCAGGTTCCATAGTGTGCTCACGGTGAGGTTGCGCTGAATCGGGGCGGGTATCTTCTGACACTTCTGGTTCCCCTCTTGAAGGTTTGCCTTCCTGTTACGGGACGTTGCCGGACGCTCCATCGTCACGCCGATCGCGTCATCAGAGGTGGCTGATCGGCCGATCTGTTTCTACATATTGCACCGGCTTTTTGCGGCGGGGTGCGATGTTACCCTGAGTACGCCCATGCAACATGGGCTTTCCTGCATTCAATACAGTATGTACTTGCTGCTCGCTCGGCTTGGCCTTGGCAGAGGAGCGGTCTGCCCGGGCATCCAGCAAAGTCGAAAAGGAGTATCGCGCCATGCATGCCATCAGCTTCATCCAGGACCTGGCAGTGATCATGCTGGTCGCCGGTGTGGTGACGATTCTCTTTCATCGCCTGAAGCAGCCCGTGGTGCTGGGTTACATCGTTGCGGGTTTCATCATCGGCCCGCATACCCCGCCGTTCGGCCTGATCCACGATGAAGACACGATCAAGACCCTGGCCGAGCTGGGGGTGATTTTCCTGATGTTCTGCCTGGGCCTGGAGTTCAGCCTGCGCAAGCTGTTCAAGGTGGGTGCCACGGCATTCATCGCGGCGTTCCTGGAAATCGTCCTGATGATCTGGATCGGTTTCGAGATCGGCCGCTGGTTCGGCTGGAATACCATGGACGCGCTGTTCCTTGGCGCGATCCTGGCGATTTCCTCGACCACCATCATCGTCAAGGCACTGAACGACCTGAAGATGAAGAACGAGCGCTTCGCCCAGCTGATCTTCGGCGTGCTGATCGTCGAAGACATCCTCGGCATCGGCATCATCGCCTTGCTATCGGGCATCGCCGTCAGTGGCTCGGTCAGTTCCGGCGAAGTGTTCTCGACGGTCGGCAAGCTGTCGTTGTTCATGATCGTCGCGCTGGTCATCGGTATCCTGCTGGTGCCGCGGCTACTGGCCTACGTCGCGAAATTCGAAAGCAACGAGATGTTGCTGATTACCGTACTGGGGCTGTGCTTCGGCTTCTGCCTGCTGGTAGTCAAGCTGGAATACAGCATGGTGCTGGGGGCCTTCCTGATCGGTGCAATCATGGCCGAGTCGCGCCAGTTGCTGAAGATCGAACGCCTGATCGAGCCCGTGCGCGACCTGTTCAGCGCGATCTTCTTCGTTGCCATCGGCCTGATGATTGATCCGCAGGTGCTGGTGGACTATGCCTGGCCGATCGTGGTCATCACCTTGGCGGTGGTGCTGGGCAAGATGCTGTCGTGTGGCATGGGCGCATTCATTGCTGGCAACGATGGCCGTACCTCGCTGCGAGTGGGCATGGGTCTTTCGCAGATTGGCGAATTCTCCTTCATCATCGCGGCCCTGGGTATGACCTTACAGGTCACCAGCGACTTCCTTTACCCGGTGGCTGTGGCGGTGTCGGCCATCACCACGCTGCTGACGCCTTACCTGATTCGCGCCGCCGATCCGCTGTCGCAGAAGCTTGGCAACGTCGTGCCACGGCGACTGGCGCGGGTGCTGTCACTTTATGGGGAATGGTTGCGCAACATTCAGCCGCAAGGTGAAAGCGCCATGCTGGCAGCGATGATCAGGCGCATCCTGCTGCAGGTCGGCGTCAATCTGGCGTTGGTGATCGCGATCTTCTTCAGTGGCGGATATTTCGCCGGGCGCATCGGCGCTTGGCTCACCGAGTGGGTGACTGATGTCAGCCAGCAGAAGGCGCTGATCTGGGGCGCGGCGCTACTGCTGTCGCTGCCGTTCCTGATTGCCGCTTATCGCAAGCTCAAGGCGCTGTCGATGCTGTTGGCAGAAATGGGAGTGAAGCCAGAAATGGCCGGGCGGCACACCCAGCGCGTGCGTCGCGTAGTTGCCGAAGTGATTCCGCTGCTGTCGCTGCTGGTGATCTTTCTGCTGCTTTCGGCATTGTCGGCAAGCATTCTGCCGACCAGCGAACTGTTGCTGGTGATAGCTGTGGTCGCGGCGGTGGTGGTGTCGTTGCTGTGGCGCTGGTTTATCCGCGTGCATTCACGGATGCAGATCGCCTTGCTGGAGACGCTGGAGAACAGTCGCGATCATACGCACTGAGGGCATGCCCTCTGCGCAAGATTTCACCGTCGTCCGAGGGGATTGAGCGGTAACGATGTCGCCAGGCGCTGAAAGCCTGGCGACTTTACCTGAACTGATGGCACTAAGCCGTGGCTTTACCTGTGTGTCAGCTCTCCAGCCACACGTCCCGTGCCCAGTGCCACACCGACTCCCAGCTTTCCTCGGCAACGGCCTCTTCGTCGCCTTCCCACAACACCACGGTGCCGTCTTCTTCGACGCAGTAGTAGTTGTTGCCGTCTTCGCACAGTGGAATCAGGTCACGTGGAACACCGGCATCCCAGGCGTTGGCAGCGACGTCGGGCAGGTAGGTGTGGGATTGCGGATCGGTGCAGGTTACCGGTTCCAGCGAGCCGTACACCACATCGCTGACGGTCAGCAGAAACTCTTTGAACACGAACGGAATGTTGATGAACAGCTGTTCTTCGATCTCGACCAGTTGGTCTTCGTCGGGAAGCTCCAGCGGCACCGGAACGGGTTCATTGGCTTCACGGAGTTGTTCAATCACTTCTTCCACGGTTTACATCCTCTGACCTTGATGACAACGCTGCGCGTTATACCCTAGTAGCCCGCTCTGGCAAAAGCAAAAACCCCGGGACAGGCCCAGGGTTTTTTGTGCAACGTGCGGCTGTTAACCGTTTTGACGGATACCGGCGACCAGCCAAGGCTGGTTCTCGCCCTGGGCGCGAACCATGTGCCAGCTTTCGCTGAAGGCTTCGCCCTGGTCGAAGCGCGAGGTCTTCGACACGCCACGGAAGGTCAGGGTGGCGTCGGTGCGGTCGGCGCGATCGTCGACACCGTCCAGTTGCACATCAAGGTCATCGATGTAGGTGGACTGGAAGCCATCACCCAGGTCAGCGCGCTCGCGTTTGAGGAACTCGAGCATCTGCGGGGTGACGAACTCGGCGATCTTGTCCATCTCGTTGGCATCCCAGTGCTGCTGCAGCGACTGGAAGTGGCTACGGGCCGCAGCAAGGAAGCTCTGCTCATTGAACCAGGCCGGTGCGTTGATGGCCGGAGCGGCGGCAGCGGCAGGGGCGGCCGAACCACCGAAGATCGATGGCTGGGCAGGCTGGCCATGCGCTTCACGCTGGAACGGTGCGTGGCCTGGAGCGGCCACTTGTGGCTGCTGCTGACGACGGCGTGCGGCAATGAAGCGGAACACCAGGAAGGCGATCAGGCCCATGATCAGGAAGTCCATGATCTGCATGCCCTGGAAGCCGTCACCCATGAACATGGAAGCCAGCAGGCCACCGGCGGCGAGGCCTGCCAGCGGGCCCAGCCAGCGCGAAGCACCGCTGGCGGCGGCCGGGGCGCGGCCAGGAGCGGTCGGCGCGGCAGCAGGCGTGGTTGGCGTAGCCTGGCGGGTCTGGTGGATAGGCGCGGCGCCCGAGCTCTTGCCGCCGCCGAAGCGCTTGGCGTTGGCGTCCAGGCTCAGCGTCAGGCCAACGCAGAGCGCCAGTGCGATGCTAAGAAAACGTTGCATAAATGGGATTTCCCCTGTTGTGGATTGCACGCGCGCCATGGTGCACAGGTTACTGCGCACATGACCAGCGACAAGATGTTTCCAGCTTTTGCCTGAATGTGACAGGCCTGCCTGTTGCTCTTGTAGGAGCGCGTCTGATTTCAGATGGCCTCGAGCTTGGCGTACCCCAGCATGAGCCATTTGCTGCCTTCAGCAAAGTTCACCTGCACCCGTGCCTGGGCGCCGGAGCCCTCGAAGTTGAGGATCACCCCTTCGCCAAACACCGCGTGCTGCACGCGCTGGCCAAGGTTGAAGGCGGTCTGCGGGATAGTGGCATTGGCGAACAGGCTGCTGGTGGTGCTCGTCGAGCCGCCGAACGGTCGACTGACACTGTTGGAAAGGCGTACTTCCTGTACCAGCCCACTCGGAATCTCACGTACGAAACGAGAGACCTTGTTGTAGGTCTCGCTGCCGTACAGGCGGCGGGTCTCGGCATAGGTCATGATCAGCTGGCGCATGGCGCGGGTGATACCCACGTAAGCCAGACGGCGTTCCTCTTCCAGGCGACCGGGTTCTTCCAGGCTCATCTTGTGCGGGAACAGGCCTTCTTCCATGCCCACCAGGAACACATAGGGGAATTCCAGGCCTTTTGCGCTGTGCAGGGTCATCAGCTGGATGCTGTCTTCGTGCTCGTCCGCCTGGGCATCGCCAGCCTCCAGCGAGGCATGGCCAAGGAAGGCCGACAGCGGCGACAGATCGGCATCGTCTTCGCTGGTTTCGAAGTTGCGCGCGGCGCTGACCAGTTCCTCAAGGTTTTCTACGCGTGCCTGGCCCTTTTCACCCTTTTCTTCCTGGTGATAAATGATCAGGCCGGACTGCTCGATGGCCGTTTGGGTCATGGTGTGCAGCGGCATATCGGCGACCTTGCTGGCAAGGCCCTCGATCAATTCGATGAAGGCACCCAGGGCGGAGGCGGCGCGGCCTTTCAGCGCCTTGGCGGCCAGCAGCTGGCACATGGCCTCCCACATCGACAGCTGGCTGTGGCGGGCATGCTCGCGAATGGCTTCGACGGTTTTCTCGCCGATCCCGCGTGGCGGCACATTGATTACCCGCTCCAGCGCCGCATCGTTGCCACGGCCTTCGATCAGGCGCAGGTAGGCCATGGCGTTCTTGATTTCGGCGCGTTCGAAGAAGCGCTGACCGCCGTAGATGCGGTAGGGGATGCGCTCGCGCAACAGCGCTTCTTCCAGCACCCGCGACTGGGCGTTGGAGCGGTAAAGGATGGCGATGTCGTTGCGTGCGCTGCCTTGCTTGATCAGGCTCTCGATGGTCTCGACCACATAGCGCGCTTCATCGTGTTCGTTGTAGGCGGCATACAGCGTCAGTGGCTCGCCTTCGCCCATGTCGGTCCACAGTTCCTTGCCCAGGCGCCCGCTGTTGTTGGCGATCAGCGCGTTGGCGGCCTTGAGGATGCCACCGGTTGAGCGGTAGTTCTGCTCCAGGCGGATCGTTTCGGCGTCTGGGAAGTCGGCGGTGTACTGGTGAATGTTCTCGATCTTGGCGCCGCGCCAGCCATAGATGGACTGGTCGTCGTCGCCCACGGCCATCAGGCTGCCGCCGTTCTTGCCCGCCAGCAGGCGCAGCCAGGCGTATTGCACGGCGTTGGTGTCCTGGAACTCGTCCACCAGCAGGTGGCGGAAGCGCCGCTGGTAGTGTTCCAGCAGGCCAGGGTGGTCGCGCCACAGGTCGAGGGCGCGTAGCAGCAGTTCGGAGAAATCGATGACCCCGGCGCGTTCACAGGCCTGCTCATAGGCGCTGTAGACATCGCGCATGGTCTGCAGGAACAGGTCGCCGCTGGCCTGGATATGTTGCGGGCGCAGGCCCTCGTCCTTTTGCCCGTTGATGAACCATTGGGCCTGACGCGCCGGCCATTTCTGCTCGTCCAGGCCGAGTTCGCGCATGACGCGCTTGATCAGCCGTTGCTGATCATCACTGTCGAGGATCTGGAAGTTCTGCACCAGGCGTGCTTCCTGCCAATGCGCTCGCAGCAGGCGGTGCGCCAGGCCGTGGAAGGTGCCTACCCACATGCCCGCTGGGTTGATGCCCAGCAACTGCTCGATCCGCTGGCGCATTTCGGCGGCAGCCTTGTTGGTGAAGGTCACCGACAGGATCGAGTGCGGCGAGGCCTGCTCGACCTGGATCAGCCAGGCGATGCGGTGCACCAGCACGCGGGTTTTACCGGAGCCGGCGCCAGCAAGCACCAGCTGACGCCCAAGCGTGGCCGCGACGGCCTGGCGTTGGGCATCGTTGAGGGAATTCAGCAGGAGGGAGAGGTCATCTGTGTGCATCCGGCCATTCTAGGGGGAGGCCGGTTATGGGGCAAACACCTACTGTATAAATATTCACCTTGGGCACTGTCGCTCATCGGGATCTGGCGCCAGCGCTTGCCTGATCGCCGCATGGCTGCGATCAGGCTGACGTTCAAGGCGCTTACTCGATGGCCTGGCGGTAGCCGATTCGAACCCTTTGCGAACCTGCAGGCTCGATGACCTCCAGAGACCCCCACGTACTACGGCCTTCGCGCCTGAAGAACACATTCTTCTCGGTAACGACCTGCGTGAAAATGCCTTCCTTCTCCACCAGTAGCAGCTCGAGGGTTTCCCAGCCTCCGCGATGACGTACCGTCGGTTCTACCAAAACAGGCTCAATGCCAGGGTGGGCAACCGTCACAGTTCCTTGCACTTCGAAGTAAGTCGGCTCGCCTGGTACATCGCTGTTGTAGGCAATCAGGTTCTTGATCGTGGTCATGATGAGGCCCTTGGTAATTGAAAGTAGCGCCGACTGGCGCAGCACTACTTTCCTTTTCCATGGGCGCCGATAGGATTTGGCAGCATTTCAGGTATACCGATGTTTGCACCTGCATGTGGTGAAAGATGACCCTGAGCAGTTTGGCCAGGCTTGCTGTTTGTGTAAGATCGCTGCTCGTTTAGTGCCAACCATGACAAGAACTCCACAAGAACCAGCGCTATGACCCAGGACTGCACGGCGATCGGAGTATCGCTGGAGATGACAAGGAACGTGCGCAGGCAGTTCGCCACCCAGCTCTTCGTCGAGCGAACGCGTCTGCTGTATCAAGGCTCTCTGCTACCCACACTGTTCATGCTGCTCCACGGCCTGCTGTGCGCCTGGCTGTTGTGGAGCCCTGGGCGTTATCTGCTGGTGGGCGTGTGGCTGGTGTGGCTGCTGGCGCTGGTAGCCCTTCGGGTGATCCAGGTTGCGGCGTTCGACGCTGCCTCGGCTCAACGCCAGGCCAATCCGGGCTGGCGTCGCATGTTCCTGTTCGGCTCGGCATTCAGTGGCTTGACCTTGGCTTGTGCCGCGATCGCCCTGGTGCCGGAAGTCAACTTCGTGCAGCAGGCCTGGGTGTTCGGCCTGTTGGGCATGGCCAGCTTGAGTGCGAGCATTGCTTATGCAGTCAGCCTGCCGGCCTTTCTCAGTTTTGCCTTGCCCTGTCTGTTGCCGCCCATCCTGTTCCTGTTCTACTTCCAGGCGGGGCTGCAACGTGGTTGGGGCTGGCTAGGCCTGATACTGCTGGCGGCGCTGGTGGTAGTGGCCTGGCAGGTGAACCGGCTGCTCGACCGCAGCCTGCTGCGGCGTTTCCAGAACCAAGCGTTGAACCAGGACCTGCAACGGATCTCTGCGCAGAAGGTGCTCGAAGAACAGCAGCGCCTCGCTGCAACGGTGTTCGAAGCTTGCAATGAAGGCGTGGTGATCCTCAGTGCCGATTTCGTGGTGCTTGCAGTTAACCAGGCCTATTGCCAGATGACCGGCTACCACCGCTCCGAGCTGCTGGCGCGCGAGTTGTTCGAATTACCGTGCCACAGCGATGTGCGCCGGCACAGCCAGGCGATCGAATTGGCGCTGGCGCAGCAAGGTGGCTGGCAGGGTGAACTGGTAGAGGCACGCAAGCTAGGCGAACTGCATCCGCAACGGCTGCAATTGACAGCTGTACGCGATACCCAGGGCGACTTGAGCCAGGTGGTCGGCTTTTTCACCGACCTCTCGGCGCGTCGGGCGTCCGAAGAGCGCCTGCGCTACTTGGCGCACTACGACGAATTGAGCGGGCTGGCCAACCGGTCACTGTTCCGGCTGCGTCTGCAGGAAGCCGCGCAACGCGTGCGCAGCAATGGCCGTAGCCTTGCCCTGCTGCATGTCGATCTGGACCGCTTCAAGCTGCTCAATGAAAGCTTGGGCCATGAACTGGCTGATCAGCTGATTCACAAGATAGCCCGGCGCATCGTGAGTACCGTTCCCGAGGCGGATACCGTGGCGCGGCTTTCCGGCGATGAGTTTGCCGTCCTGTTCGATGGCTACAGCAACCTGTCGAGCCTGGTACGGGTCACCACCCGGTTGTTGAACAAGTTGCGCAAGCCGCAGCGGCTCGATGGGCACGAGGTCGTGGTCAGTGCTTCGGTGGGCATCAGTGTGCTGTCCGATGCCATGCTCGATGCCGATGCCCTGATCAGCCAGGCAGACATGGCCATGCAGCATGCCAAGCATCTGGGCGGCGACAACTTCCAGTTCTATACCGAGAGCCTGCGTGCCAGCTCCCTCGAGCGCCTGCAGCTGGAGAACCAGCTACGCAAGGCCATCGAGGAAGAGCAGCTGATGGTCTATTACCAGCCCAAGCTGTGCCTGCTCAGCGGGTACTTGCATGCCGCCGAGGCATTGGTGCGTTGGCAGCATCCAGAGTGGGGCATGGTGCCGCCAGGGGAGTTCATAGGCCTGGCGGAAGAAACCGGGCTGATTGCCCCTATCGGTGAGTTCGTACTCCGCCATGCCTGCAGGCAAGCGCGCGAATGGCAACGCCAAGGGCTGGAGGTGCGGGTTTCGGTCAACCTGTCGGTCTACCAGCTGCGTCAGGGCAAGCTGGTCAGCCAGGTGCGCCAGGTGCTTGAGGAAACCGGGTTGGCACCGTATCTGCTGGAGCTGGAGCTTACCGAAAGCCAGCTGCTGGACAGCGTCGAGCACATCATCTCGACCTTCCAGCAATTGCATGCGTTGGGCGTGAAACTGGCCATCGACGATTTTGGTACGGGCTATTCGTCATTGAGTTACCTCAAGCGCCTGCCGGTGGACTACGTGAAGATCGATCAGGCATTCATCCGGGGGTTGCACGAAGGCAGCCAAGATGCGGCCATCACCCGCGCGATCATCACCATGTCCAGGAGCCTGGGCCTGAAGGTGGTGGCGGAGGGCGTAGAAACGGAAGAACAACTGGCGTTCCTGCGTGAGCAGGCCTGTGATGAGGCACAAGGCTACCTGATCAGCAGGCCCATCCCGGAGCCTGAGTTCAGGCAGATGCTTGCCCGTCCGTGGGCGCCTTGAGCGCACCAACACTCAGCTGTGCCAGTGCCTGCCATGCCTGGCCAGCAGGCTGTTGGCCTGTTCCGGGCCGTTGTTGCCGGCTGCGTAGTGGCGGGGCGCCTGGAAGTGCTCTTCCCAACCCTTGATGATCGGGTCGATCCAGGCCCAGGCGGCTTCCACTTCGTCGCGGCGCATGAACAGCGTCGAATCGCCCTCCAGAATGTCCAGCAGCAGGCGTTCGTAGGCGTCCCAGCGGCGGGTCTGGCCGAATACCTGGGCAAGGTTCAGGTCCAGGTCGACCGGTTCCAGGCGCATGCCCTTGCCGGGGCTCTTGGTCATCATGCGCAGGCTGATGCGTTCCTCAGGTTGCAGCTGGATCAGCAACTGGTTGACCTGGCCGCCGTTGAACAGCTCGTGGGGCACCGGCTTGAACTGGATGACGATCTGCGACGAGCGCCGTGCCATGCGCTTGCCGGTGCGCAGGTAGAAGGGCACGCCGGCCCAGCGCCAGTTGTCGACGTGGGCGTGCACGGCGACGAAGGTTTCGGTGTCGGTGTCGTTGTCGACGTCTTTCTCGAAGTAGTAGGCCGGTACTTCCTGGCCGCCAATGTGCCCGGGACCGTACTGGCCGCGCACGGTCTTGTCTTGCACGTCCTGGCCAGTGATGGGTTTGAGGGCTCGCAGGATCTTCACTTTCTCGTCGCGCACGGCTTCGGCCTCGAACTGCGCGGGTGGCTCCATGGCCACCAGGCACAGCAGCTGCAGCAGGTGATTCTGCAGCATGTCGCGGGTTGCCCCGGCGCGGTCGTAGTAGCCACCACGGTTTTCCACGCCGAGGGTTTCGCACACGCTGATCTGCACATGGTCGACCTGACCGTTGCGCCACACGGGCTCCAGCAGGGCATTGGCAAAGCGCAGGGCCATCAGGTTCTGCACGGTTTCCTTGCCCAGGTAGTGGTCGATGCGAAACACCTGCGATTCATCGAACACTGCGCCGATCGCCTCGTTGATGGCGGTGGCGGATGCCAGTGAGTGGCCGATCGGCTTTTCCAGCACGATACGCGCTTCGTGGTCGGCCAGCCCGGCAATGCGCAGGTGGTTGGCGATCGGTACGAAGAGGTTGGGTGCAGTGGCCAGGTAGTAGATGCGGGTCAGCCCTCCCGGCTCGCCGAGGTAGCGGGCCAGACGACTGAAGTCGGCGCTTTGCGCAGCGTCCATGGGGAAGTAGTCCAGTCGTGCGGAAAAGCGCTGCCACACTTCTTCCTCGAAATCGTTACGGGCGATCTGTGCCCGGCAATGGCGCTCGGCAAGCTTGAGGTACTCGTTACGGCTTATGTGGCGGCGGGCGAGGGCAATGATGCGTACCGCGTTGTTAAGGCGTGCCTCGCGATACAGGTGATAGAGCGCTGGCAGCAGTTTGTGCAGGGCCAGGTCACCGGTGCCACCGAACACCAGAATGTCGCAAGGAATAGTCAAACCACCACTCTCCACGTTCGTTTAACTGGGCGGGTTGGCGTCCATGTAGTATAACTACAAGAAAGCTACATCCCGGCCAGCCGATCATAACCGAGTCCAGCCCGTGAATCTGTTGCAACATATCGCCCAATCGCGCCACCTGCTGCGCAAATCGGAACTCAAAGTGGCTGACCACGTGCTGCTCGACCCGGCTGCCGTGATGCACAGCTCCATGGCCGACCTGGCGCACAGCGTGGGCATCAGCGAGCCGACCATCGTGCGTTTCTGCCGGGCGATCGGTTGTTCGGGCTTCCAGGATCTCAAGCTCAAGCTGGCGCAAAGCCTGGCCGCTGGCGCCAGTTTTGGGCAGTTTGCGATCCATGAAGACGACTCGGTTGCCGACTACAGCCTGAAAATTTTCGACACTACGCTGCACACCCTGATGGAAGTGCGCGAGCACCTCGACCCACAGGCCCTGCAACAGGCCGTGAGTGCCATGGCTCAGGCACAACGCGTGGAGTTCTATGGTTTTGGCGCATCCGGTGCAGTGGCCGCCGACGCCCAGCACAAGTTCTTCCGCTTGCTGCTCAGCGCCGCGGCGTACTCTGACCCGCACATGCAGGCAATGTCGGCAGTGACGTTGAAGCCAGGCGACGTAGCAGTGTGCATTTCCCAGTCGGGGCGCTCCAAGGACCTGCTGATCACCGCCAACCTGGTGCGTGAAAGTGGTGCCAACCTGATCACCCTGTGCCCGAGCGCGACACCGCTGGCGGAGCTGTCGACAGTCAACCTGGCGATCGATGTACACGAAGACACCGAGATCTACACCCCACTGACCTCGCGTATCGCTCACCTGGTGGTGATCGACGTGCTGGCCATGGGCGTGGCCATGGCCCGCGGGCCGAGCTTGGTCAATCACCTGAAGAGCGTCAAACGCAGCCTGCGCAGCCTGCGGCTATCGCCCAAGTCGATCAAGGCTACCGACGACTGAGTTCCGCCTGATCCGGCCCTTTCGCGCTTACGCGTACTGAAGGCGGTGCCATTCCTGTGGGAGCGGGGCTTGCCCGCGAAGAGGCCCGCAAAGGCAAAGCAAATTTCACGGTTCTGTCACCATTCCACAGCCAAACCGTAAACCCTCAAGGCCAGTCTGAAACTCCCGCATCCTAACTGGGAGACAGGCAATGGCTCGTGACTTCGACGGTTCGTACCAACCCAGCGCCAAGGCTCGCAAGCAGCAGGAAAAGGATCAGCGCCGCATGGAATACCGCCGCGCGATCGAAAGCTATTGCGACCAACGTCAACTGCTTCGTGAACTTGTGGATTATCCCGAGTTGCGAGAGCTCACGGTTTGGCAAGCGTCGGTGGCAGCTTCCCCGAGAAGCGCTCAACAAGTGCGCTGATCAACGCACGTTCGCTGCGGATGAATGCCAGAAAGGCCAAGGCGACAGGCGACTGCCGCTTGGCCTTGGCCTGCACCACGCACCAGCTGCGATACAGGGGCAGTTCCTCCACTGGCAATTCCCTGAGCACGCCTGCCGCCAGCTCCATGTTCACTGCATGGCGGGTCAGCAGGGCGATACCCAGGCCTGCGATCACGCATTCGCGCTGGGCATCGGCCGAGGCCACTTCAAGCGTTTGGGTGAAGTGCACACGCTTGTCCTTGAAGTACTCCTCGCAGGCTTTGCGCGTGCCTGAACCCTGCTCGCGAACCAGCAAGGTATGAGGCTCCAGATCCTGCAGGCGCAGTTGCTCAAGCTTGCACAGCGCATGGTCCGGCGGTGCAACGGCGACGATCGGGTTGTTGAGAAACGGCAGAAACTCCAGTCCCATGTCCTGTGGCACCATCGACATGATGATCAGGTCGTCGCGGTTGTCGGAAAGCCGACGTATCGCCTGGGCGCGGTTGACCACGGTGAGGGTCAGGTTGACCTCCGGGTGGCGCTGCTTGAAGGCGGCGAACAGGTGTGGCACGAAGTACTTGGCACTGGACTCGATCGCCAGTTTCAGCTGCCCCTGCAGTGAGCCCTGCATGTCCGACAGTTGCATGTCGAGGCTTTCCAGGCGCCCGAAGATGTCGCGGCTGGCCCGTTGCAGTGCTTCGGCGGCTTCGGTCAGGTAGAGCTTCTTGCCGACGTACTCGAACAACGGCTGGCCGATCAGCTCTTCAAGCTGGCGGATCTGTAGACTAACGGCGGGTTGCGTCAGTGCCATCTCCTCCGCCGCACGGCTGTACGAGCGCAAATCGCACACCTCGTTGAAAATCTGCAATTGACGCAATGTCATACGCATCAAGGACTTACGCATTATTATCGGCTCTTCGGCAATACCTTGTTACCGAACTATAAGCTTTTGCTAATACAGCCCCTAACAAATATTGATTTTTGTTTATCGTCCTTCAGCGCTAGGGTGAATATGCGACTGGCCAGCAACCTCTGGTCACGCGCCGACCGGTAAAACCGGATCGTCTGTTCCTACGGCTTTGGGAAGACTCCAGTGATAAAAAAAATCCTGATCGCCAACCGGGGTGAAATCGCAGTTCGGATCGTGCGTGCCTGCGCCGAGATGGGCATTCGCTCTGTCGCGATCTATTCCGACGCCGACCGTCACGCCTTGCACGTCAAACGCGCCGACGAGGCCCACAGCATTGGTGCCGAGCCGCTGGCTGGCTACCTGAACCCGCGCAAGCTGGTCAACCTTGCTGTGGAAACTGGCTGTGACGCCCTGCACCCAGGTTATGGTTTCCTGTCGGAAAACGCCGAACTTGCGGAAATCTGCGCCGAGCGCGGGATCAAGTTCATCGGCCCGGCCGCCGACGTCATCCGCCGCATGGGCGACAAGACCGAAGCGCGCCGCACCATGATCCAGGCCGGTGTGCCGGTGACCCCGGGCACCGAAGGCAACGTTGCCGACATTCACGAAGCCCTGAGCGAAGGTGACCGCATTGGTTACCCGGTGATGCTCAAGGCCACTTCCGGTGGTGGCGGCCGTGGTATTCGCCGTTGCAACAGCCGTGAAGAGCTGGAACAGAATTTCCCGCGGGTGATTTCCGAGGCTACCAAGGCCTTCGGTTCGGCAGAAGTGTTTCTGGAAAAGTGCATCGTCAACCCCAAGCACATCGAGGCGCAGATCCTCGGTGACAGCTTCGGCAACGTCGTGCACCTGTTCGAGCGCGATTGCTCGATCCAGCGCCGTAACCAGAAGCTCATCGAAATCGCCCCCAGCCCACAACTCACCCCAGAGCAGCGCGCCTACATCGGCGACCTGGCGGTGCGCGCGGCCAAGGCGGTGAACTACGAGAACGCCGGTACCGTGGAGTTCCTGCTCGCCGATGGCGAGGTGTACTTCATGGAGATGAATACCCGGGTGCAGGTGGAACACACCATCACCGAGGAAATCACCGGTATCGACATCGTTCGCGAGCAGATTCGCATCGCCTCGGGCCTGCCGCTGTCGGTCAAGCAGGAAGACATCCAGCACCGCGGTTATGCGCTGCAGTTCCGCATCAACGCCGAAGACCCGAAGAACAACTTCCTGCCCAGTTTCGGCAAGATCACCCGTTACTACGCCCCTGGCGGCCCGGGCGTGCGTACTGACACGGCGATCTACACCGGTTACACCATTCCGCCGTTTTACGATTCCATGTGCCTGAAACTGGTGGTCTGGGCGTTGACGTGGGAAGAAGCCATGGACCGCGGCCTGCGGGCCCTGGACGACATGCGCGTGCAAGGGGTCAAGACCACCGCAGCGTACTACCAGGAAATCCTGCGCAATCCGGAATTCCGTAGCGGCCAGTTCAACACCAGCTTCGTCGAAAGCCACCCGGAACTGACCAACTACTCGATCAAGCGCAAACCCGAAGAGCTGGCCCTGGCCATCGCCGCCGCCATCGCCGCCCACGCAGGCCTGTGAGGAACCCCATAATGTCCAAGAAAATTCACGTAACCGACACGATCCTGCGCGACGCCCACCAGTCCCTGCTGGCCACCCGCATGCGTACTGAAGACATGCTGCCGATCTGCGACAAGCTCGACAAGGTCGGCTACTGGTCGCTGGAAGTCTGGGGTGGCGCCACCTTTGACGCCTGCGTGCGCTTCCTGAAAGAAGACCCGTGGGAGCGTCTGCGCAAACTGCGCGCAGCCCTGCCCAACACCCGCCTGCAGATGCTGCTGCGCGGCCAGAACCTGCTGGGCTACCGTCACTACAGCGACGACGTAGTGAAGGCCTTCGTCGCCAAGGCTGCAGTCAACGGCATCGACGTGTTCCGCATCTTCGACGCCATGAACGATGTGCGTAACCTGCGTGTCGCCATCGAAGCGGTGAAGGCTGCCGGCAAACACGCCCAGGGCACCATCGCCTATACCGTCAGCCCCGTGCATACCATCGACGCGTTCGTCGCCCAGGCCAAGCAGATGGAGGCCATGGGTTGCGATTCGGTGGCGATCAAGGACATGGCCGGCCTGCTGACCCCGTTCGCTACCGGTGAACTGGTCAGGGCGCTGAAGGCCGAGCAATCGCTGCCAGTGTTCATCCACTCCCACGACACCGCTGGCCTGGCCGCCATGTGCCAGCTCAAGGCTGTGGAAAACGGTGCCGACCACATCGACACAGCGATCTCCAGCTTCGCCTGGGGTACCAGCCACCCGGGTACCGAGTCGATGGTCGCCGCGCTCAAGGGCAGCGAGTTCGATACTGGCCTGGACCTGGAGCTGCTGCAGGAAATCGGCCTGTACTTCTACGCCGTGCGCAAGAAGTACCACCAGTTCGAAAGTGAGTTCACCGCCGTGGACACCCGCGTGCAGGTCAACCAGGTGCCAGGCGGGATGATTTCCAACTTGGCCAACCAGCTCAAGGAGCAGGGCGCGCTGAGCCGCATGAACGAAGTGCTGGCAGAGATCCCGCGCGTGCGTGAAGACCTCGGCTACCCGCCGCTGGTGACCCCGACCTCGCAGATCGTCGGTACCCAGGCGTTCTTCAACGTGTTGGCCGGTGAGCGCTACAAGACCATCACCAACGAGGTGAAGCTGTATCTGCAAGGCGGTTACGGCAAGGCCCCGGGCGTGGTCAACGAGCAGCTGCGCCGCCAGGCGATCGGCAGCGAAGAAGTGATCGACGTGCGCCCGGCCGACCTGCTCAAGCCAGAGATGGCCAAGCTGCGTGGTGACATCGGCGCGCTGGCCCGCTGCGAAGAAGACGTGCTGACCTTTGCCATGTTCCCGGACATTGGCCGTAAGTTCCTCGAAGAGCGTGAGGCCGGCACCCTGACCCCGGAAGCCCTGCTGCCGATTCCTGAAGCGGGCGCAGTGGCCTCCCACAGTGGTGAAGGCGTACCGACCGAGTTCGTCATCGACGTACACGGTGAAACCTACCGCGTCGACATCACCGGTGTGGGCGTAAAGGCCGAAGGCAAGCGTCACTTCTACCTGTCGATCGACGGCATGCCGGAAGAAGTGGTGTTCGAGCCGCTCAACGAGTTTGTCGGCGGTGGTGGCAGCAAGCGCAAGCAGGCCAGCGCACCGGGCCACGTCAGTACCACCATGCCAGGTAACATCGTCGATGTACTGGTCAAGGAAGGCGATGTGGTCAAGGCCGGCCAGGCGGTGCTGATCACCGAGGCGATGAAGATGGAGACCGAAGTGCAGGCGGCTATTGCTGGCAAGGTCGTGGCCATCCATGTGGCCAAGGGCGATCGCGTGACGCCGGGTGAAATCCTGATCGAGATCGAGGGCTGAGATAAGCCTTCATCTACAAGCGGTTAACCTCTGGGGAGCGGATGCTCCCCTTTTTTTATGCTGTATCTCACCCGCTTCTTCGCGGGTAAACCCGCTCCTACAGGTAGAAGGCAGTGCCTGTGGGAGCGGGTTTACCCGCGAAGACGTCAGAAACCCTGATACAGTGTTCAGCCTCTGCGGCAAACCTCGAGGGTCTCTACCTGGCCGCCCGGTTGTTGGTTCGCCTCACTCAACCACCGCTCGAATCCCGCCGCGACCTGTGGCCACTCATCATCGGTAATCGAGTACCACGCCGTATCGCGGTTATGGTCCTTCACCACCAGGTGCTTGCGGAACACCCCTTCGAAGGTGAAGCCGAACCGCTCTGCCGCGCGCTTGGAGCGGGCGTTGGCGTTGTTGCACTTCCATTCCAGCCGACGGTTGCCCAGTTCGAAACCGAGCTTGCCCAGCAGGTAGACAGCCTCGGTGCTCTTGGGCGTGCGCTGCATGGGGGCGCCGAAGGCGATATGGCCGATCTCGATGCGGCCATGGTCGGGCACGATCGACATCAGCGTGAGCACACCCTGGGCCTGACCGCTGGCGCGGTCGATGACCGTGTAGTACAGCGGATCGTGGCCGGCGGCGTTGGCTTGCAGCCAGCGATCGAAGGCCGCGCGCTCGGTGAACGGGCCGTAGGGCAGGTAGTCCCACAACACTGGATCGGCTGCCGGACCTTGCAACACTTCCCAAAGGTCGGCGCCGTGGCGCGCCGGGTCGAGTTTTTCCAGGCGGATGAAGCGGCCGTCGATGGGCTCGGCCTTGGGTGTAGCGGCGGGTTTCCAGTTCAATGCGTCAGTCATGTGCGGCCTACAGCCCTTTGCGGAATTGGATGAAGCCCGGGCGCTCGGCAACCTGCTCGTACAGGCTGATGGCGGTGGCGTTGGTTTCGTGGGTCAGCCAGTGCACCTTGATGCAGCCGGCGGCCTTGGCCGTGGCATACACGTGCTCGATCAGCTGGCGGCCAATGCCCAGGCCACGCTGGCTGCTGTCCACGTAGAGGTCCTGCAGGTAGCAGGAGTCCTCGATGCTCCAGTTGGAACGATGGTAGATGAAGTTGACCATGCCCACCGCCTTGCCATCGACCCAGGCCAGGGTCGAATGGGTCGGCTCGTTGGGGGCGAGCAAGCGTTGCCAGGTGCTGAGGCTTACCTCGTCGGCCAGTTCGGTCTGGTAGAAGTGCAGGTAGGCTTGCCACAGGGCGAGCCAGGCGGCGTGGTCTTGGGCGCTGACAGGGCGCAGGGTGACGCTGGGCATGGGCTTTTCCTTCAGAGTTGGCGCATGTGCGCCGCAAGTTGGTTGTCCAGGTAGTCCGGGCTGGCGCCCAGACCATCGCGCACACCGGCGATATCCTGCACCGAGCGATTCTGGCTGAGCTTGCGCGCACCTTGCAGGCGAGCAATGGGCAGGCGGATGCCGACGATGGCGCGGAGCATGCCGTCGAGGTAGTCGGCGGGGGCGTCGGCGACGCTCCAGGGCTCGCTACGGCCCTGTTCGTGGCGGTCGGTCAGGCGGCTGACGATCTGCAGCAGCGGCGCAGCATCGTGAATCACTTCGGCTGTGCCGTAAGCGTGCACGGCAAGGTAGTTCCAGGTCGGCACCACCTTGGGGTTTTCGGCTTTGCTCGGGTAATAGCTGGGGCTGACATAGGCGTCGGCACCCGGGAATACCAGCAGTGCTTCGGCGCCTTGCTCCAGTTCCTGCCATTGGTGGTTAGCCCGTGCCAGGTGTGCGTAGACAGTGCCGAACTCGCCCTCGCGGGTGTCGAGCCATACCGGCAGGTGGGTGGCCAGCAAGCCCTGTTGCCCGTGGCTGATCAGCACGGCCAGGCGGGTGTCGCGCATGTGCTGGTGCAAGCGCTCAAGGTCATGTTCCTGATGGGGTTTGCTGTTGTACATACGCTGGGTCCTTGTCGAATGGCTCCATCCTAGGCAGGCTATTGGCTCTATGTAAGAGCCATTACTGACTGTTTTGATAGGTCCAATGCCATGAGCGAGCGCCCCCTCGTATTGCCTTTCGACCCTGCCGGTATCGTGCTCGATCGGCGTCGCGGGCTTAGTCAGCAGCTGTACCAGGCCTTGCGTGCGCGGGTGTTGGATGGCCGCCTGAGCAGCGGCACCCGGTTGCCCGCCACGCGTGACCTGGCGAAGGTGCTGGCGCTGTCGCGCAACAGCGTGGTGCGTGCCTATGACCAGCTGTATGCCGAGGGCTTCATCGAAAGCCGGGTCGGCGATGGCACCTATGTCAGCCGGCGGGCAAAACTATCCACACAACTGTCCACAGGGTTATCCCGGGGTTTATCAACAGACTTATCCACATTTACTGTTGAAAATACTGAGGATTTATCCAGCAGCGGGTGTTCCACCGGGCCGCTGCGGCGTCTGAAAAGTAACCACCTGCCGCCCCCAAAAAGCGGTGCGCCCAAGGCATTTCGTGTCGGTATTCCGGCATTCGATCTATTCCCGTTTGACGTCTGGGCCAAGCTGCAGGCGGGTTTCTGGCGTAATCCGTCTCCTGCGCAGTTGGGTTATGGCGACCCGGCGGGTGAGCTCGTATTACGCGAGCTCATTGCCGCCTACTTGCGCCGTTCGCGCGGCCTTACCTGCACGGCTGAACAAATTGTGATCACCAGTGGCGCGCAGCAGGCCATCAGCCTTTGTGCACAGTTGCTATTGCAGCCGGGCGATGGCGTGGCTGTGGAAAACCCGGGCTACCGCGCCGCGGGGCATACCTTTGCTGTGGCCGGTGCCAAGGTCACCGGTGTGCCTGTGGACGAGGAGGGCATGGATTGCCAGCGACTGGAGCAGTTGTCGGACTGTCGGCTGGCCTATGTCACCCCGGCGCACCAGTACCCGACCGGCGTGACCATGAGCTTGCCGCGGCGCTTGGCGTTGCTGGCCTGGGCCGAGCGCAACGATAGCTGGATCATCGAGGATGACTACGACGGCGAGTACCGCTACAGCGGTGCTCCCTTGGCCCCGCTGGCAGCGCTCGACCGCCAGGGGCGGGTGTTGTACGTGGGTACCTTCGGCAAGATCGCCTTCCCGGCGTTGCGTCTGGGTTACCTGGTGCTGCCGCCACGGCTGGTGCAGGCGTTCAGCCAGGGCCGCGCGCTGGCGGTACGGCATTCAGAGGTGGGCACCCAGTGCGTCATGGCCGAGTTCATGGCCCAAGGGCACTTCCAGCGGCATATCCGGCGCATGCGCAAGGCAGCGTTGAGCCGTCGCAATGTGCTCAAGGCGGGATGGCCTGTGGATGTGCCGGGGCTTGGTGCGATGCCGGAGGTGGCCGCTGGGCTGCATGTGAAGGTGGATGTGGATAACTTTGCGCGGGAGCAGGAGCTGGTGGCCAGGGCGGAAGCGGTGGGCGTTGAGGTGAATCCGCTGAGCAGTTACTGGCTGGAGGATAGCGAGGTGCCTGTGGATAAGCGGGCAGGGCTGGTGTTGGGGTTTGCGGCGGTGGCGGAAGGGCAAATCGCCGAGGCTCTGCTGAAATTGCGTATGGCTTGGAGGCCTCTTCGCGGGTAAACCCGCTCCCACAGGTACGGCGCGGACCCTGTGGGAGCGGGTTTACCCGCGAGAAGGCGACTCAGGTACCGGACTTGATTCGGGTCCAGGCCCGAGTCCGCGCCCGTTCAGCCTCACGCGACAGGGGCTTGAGGGTATACAGCTTGGCCATCGCCTCCGCCGTCGGGTACAGATTCGGGTTATTGCGAATCGCCGGGCTGACCTTGTCGGTGGCGTCCTTGTTGGGGTTCGGATAGCCGACGAAGTCGCTGATCGGTGCAATCACGTTGGGTTGCAGCAGGTAATTGATGAAGGCGTGGGCATCCTCAGGGTTGGCCGCGTTCTTCGGAATCGCCAGCATGTCGAACCAGATCGGTGCACCTTCCTTGGGCAGGCGCATGTCCACCACCACGCCGTTCTTCGCATCCTTGGCGCGGTTGGCGGCCTGCGAGAAGCTACCGCTGTAGCCCACTGCCACGCAGATGTCGCCATTGGCGATGTCAGCCATGTATTTGGAAGAGTGGAAGTAGGTGATGTAGGGGCGGATTTTCAGCAACAGCGCCTCGGCCTTCTTGTAGTCCTCCGGATTGTCGCTGTTGGGTGGCAAGCCCAGGTACTGCAGCGCCAGTGGCAGGATCTCCGACGGCGAGTCGAGCAGCGCGACGCCGCACTGCTTGAGCTTGGCGATGTTCTCTTCCTTGAAGATCAGGTCCCAGCTGTCGACCGGGGCCTGGTCGCCGAGCACGGCCTTGACCTTGTCTGGGTTGAAACCGATCAGGATGGTGCCATACATGTACGGCACGGCGAACTTGTTGCCCGGGTCGTTGGCTTCGATCAGCTTCATCAGCGCCGGGTCCAGGTGTTGCCAGTTTGGTAGCTTGCTGCGGTCCAGTGGCTGGAACACACCGGCTTCGATCTGCTTGGCAAGGAACACGTTGGACGGCACTACCACATCGTAGCCGGAGTTGCCGGTGAGCAGCTTGGCTTCGAGTGCTTCGTTGGTGTCGAAGATGTCGTAGATCAGCTTGACGCCACTGTCCTTCTGGAAGTCGCTCAAGGTCTGCGGAGTGATGTAATCGAACCAGTTATACACACGCAGGGTGCGCTGCTCGGCTTGAGCGTGCAGGGCACCGGTGAACAGGGTGGCCGCGATGAACGGGGCGAGCAGACGCTTGAGTCGGACCATTACCGGGCTCCTGGCTGGGCGCGCTGGAAGCCTTCCAGCACATTGACCGCGTTTATACCGATTTCTTCCACAGCGTAGCCGCCTTCCATCACGAACAGGGTTGGCTTGCCGAGCTGGGCGATGCGCTGGCCCATTTCCAGGTAATCCGGGCTGTCCAGCTTGAACTGGGAGATCGGGTCGTCCTTGAAGGTGTCCACGCCCAGGGAGATCACCAGCACGTCGGCGTCATACGCGGCAATGCGCTGGCAGGCGTCTTCCAGTGCAGCGCTCCAGGCTGCCCAGTCACTGCCGGCAGGCAGCGGGTAGTTGATGTTGCAGCCAGTGCCTGCGCCTTCACCGGTTTCGTCGGCATAGCCGAGGAAGAACGGGAATTCATCTTGTGGATCGCCGTGGATCGAGGCGAAGAACACATCGCTACGCTGGTAGAAGATGTCCTGAGTGCCGTTGCCGTGGTGGTAGTCGACATCAAGGATGGCCACCTTGGCACGGCCCTGATCGAGGAAGGCCTGGGCAGCAATCGCGGCATTGTTCAGGTAGCAATAGCCGCCCATGACTTCAGCGGCGGCGTGGTGCCCTGGTGGACGGCACAGGGCGAAGGCCGAGTGAGCGCCTTGCTGGATGGCAGCCTGGGCGGTGAGGGCGACTTGCGCAGCGCTATAGGCGGCCTGCCAGGTGCCTGCAGTGATCGGAGCGCCGGCGTCGAAGCTGTAGTAGCCCAGTTCGCCGTGCAGGCCGGTTGGCTTGACCTGGCGCAGGGTACGCGCCGGCCAGGTGAAGGGCAGCAGGTCGCCGTCGTGGCCAAGCGCGGCCCAGCGAGCCCAGGCACCTTGGAAGAAGTCGAGGTAGTCGGCGCTGTGGATGCGTTGCAGCGGCGCACGGCCGAAGTCGGTCGGGCCCTGGACATCGCCGAGGTTGCGCTTTTTTACTTGCTCGAGGACGTGGTCGGCGCGTGAGGGCATTTCGAAGCAAGGCATCAGCTTGCCATCGATCAGCTCGCAGCGGCCATGGTGCAGGCGGTGATCATCGGAATAGATCGTCAGCATTTGTTGTTCTCCGGTGGTACTGGCGTGGGCCCATTTTCACGGGCCGCCAGGTGGCGGAGAACGACGCAAACGGCCAAAAGGGGATCGATGTGGCCAAGCTCGTTGGCCTGCACTGGCCCTTTCGCGGGCAAGCCCGCTCCCACAGGTACTGCACCGCCCTCTAAGCGGCGCAGTTACTGTGGGAGCGGGCTTGCCTGCGAAGGGGCCGGTACAGATCAACCGCGGAAATGGCTGGGCGCCACACCGCTCCAACGCTGGAAGGCATGGCGGAAACTCGCGGTCTCGCTGAACCCCAGGGTCTCGGCAATCAGGTAGATCGGCATCTGCTCATCGGCCAGCAATTGCTTGGCCCGATCGAAGCGCAGTTCATCCAGCAATTGTTGATAACTGCAGCCCAGCGCCTGCAGGTGCCGACGCAAGGTCCGCGACGAGCAGTTCATCTGCCGCGCCAGCCCCTCCAGCCCCGGCGCCGCATCCAGTTGTTGCAGCAGGAGCTCGCGTATACGCCCCAGCCAGGCCTGGCGCCCGGTGAACTCCAGGTTCAGGCGCCGGCAGCGCTCGCTCATGGCCTTGTGGGTAATCGGGTCGGCCAGCGGCAATGGAATATCCAGCCAGCGCCGTTCAAAGGCAAAGGCGTTGTCCTCGGCGTCGAAGGCCAGCGGGCACTGGAAGGCCCCGGTGTACAGGCCGTGGTAGCCGGGCCGCGCGTGCTCGAAGCGGGCGCCGAGCAGCGGCAGCGTGCGACCGAGCAGGTCATCGCAAATCACTTTCAACGACACCAGGCAGAATTCGGCATTGAAGGCGGCGAGGGCAGGGCTGTCGTGGTATTCGCTGGCGCTGAACCAGACGCGTTGGCCATCGTCGACCAGGCGCAGCTTGAAGACTGTTCCCAGCAGTGCCGGATATTGCAGCGCCAGGCGCAGGGCGTCACCCAAAGTGGCACTGGAGAGCAGGGCGTAACCGAGCATGCCGTAGCACGACACATGCATGCGCCTGCCCAGTTCCAGGCCGATCTCCTCGCGCCGGGCTACCGCATTGGCGCATACCTGCAGCTCTTGCTGGGTGGTGATACGTGCGTCGCTATGGCCAAGGTCGGCCGGGCCTATACCGCTGCCGGCGAGCAGCGTCGTTGCCTCGCAGCCTTCTTCCCGGAACAGGTTGAGGATCAGCGAAACCGCGTTGAGGGTGGTCAGGTGGCTGTGCAGCATGCTCGGTCATCCCGTGGGCCTGGGAGGCATTATGGAGCAAGTTGCGTGCCGGGCATGAGAGAAGCACTCAGGCATGACTGGCCCGAAACAATTGTAGGCGCGAATTTATTCGCGATGCGCCGCGCGGGCGGCCCTGGATCTCCCTGGCGCCAAATACCTCACGCCAGGCCAAAAAAAAGGCCCGGAGCGTGCGCTCGGGCCTTTGAAAGGTTGAGAGGTGTCTAGTCCCTCGACCTGGTGAGACGGTTTGCAGCGGCCTGAGTTACGCCTTCAGCGGAACCAGACGTGGGGCGATCATGTTTTCCGGACGCAGGATGTCGTCGAGCATCGCGTCGTCCAGCAGCTTCTCTTCACGCACCAGTTCCAGTACGCCGCGGCCGGTTTCCAGGGCAACGCGGGCGATACGGGTGGCGTTTTCGTAGCCGATGTACGGGTTCAGGGCGGTGACCAGGCCGATCGAGTGCTCGACCAGTTCACGGCAGCGCTGTTCGTTGGCGGTGATGCCGACGATGCAGTGCTCGCGCAGCATGTCCATGGCGCGCTGGAGCAGGCGGATCGAGTCGAAGATCTTGTAGGCGATCAACGGCTCCATCACGTTCAGCTGCAACTGGCCACCTTCGGCGGCGACGGTCAGGGCCAGGTCGTTGCCCATGATGGCGAAGGCCACCTGGTTGACGGCCTCAGGAATTACCGGGTTGACCTTGCCTGGCATGATCGAGCTGCCTGGCTGGCGCGCTGGCAGGTTGATCTCGTTGATGCCGGTGCGCGGGCCGCTGGACAGCAAGCGCAGGTCGTTGCAGATCTTCGACAGCTTGACCGCGGTACGCTTGAGCATGCCGGAGAACAGCACGAAGGCGCCCATGTCGGAGGTGGCTTCGATCAGGTCGGCAGCCGGTACCAGCGGCTGGCCGCTGATGGTGGCCAGGCGTTGTACGGCCAGGGCCTGGTAGCCCGGGTCGGCGTTGATGCCGGTGCCGATGGCGGTACCACCCAGGTTGATTTCGGTCAGCAGTTCCGGAGCCAGCGAGCGCAGGCGCTGCAGGTCTTCGGTCATGGTGGTGGCGAAGGCGCGGAATTCCTGGCCCAGGGTCATCGGCACGGCATCCTGCAGCTGGGTACGGCCCATCTTCAGTACGTGGTCGAATTCCTTGCCCTTGGCAGCGAAGGCCTGAATCAGGCTGTCGAGGCTGGCCAGCAGCGCGTCATGGCCCAGCAGCAGGCCCAGGCGGATGGCGGTCGGGTAGGCATCGTTGGTCGACTGCGCCATGTTCACGTCGTTGTTCGGGTGCAGGTACTGGTACTCACCCTTCTGGTGGCCCATGGCCTCCAGCGCGACGTTGGCGATGACTTCGTTCGCGTTCATGTTGGTGGAAGTACCGGCACCACCTTGGATCATGTCCACCACGAACTGGTCGTGGTATTCGCCTTTGATCAGGCGGGCGCAGGCTGCACTGATGGCAGCGTGCTTGGCATCGCTCAGGTGACCCAGCTCACGGTTGGCGTCGGCAGCAGCCTGCTTGACCATGGCCAGGGCCACGACCAGCTTCGGGTAGTGCGACAGCGGAACACCGGAGAGATGGAAGTTGTTGGCAGCGCGCAGGGTCTGGATGCCGTAGTAGGCATCGGCAGGGACTTCAAGGGTACCAAGCAGATCTTTTTCGACGCGGAACGATGCAGCGGAGGACATGATGGATATCATCTCGATTTTGACCCGGCACATGCCGGAATGGCGCCAATCCTAGGCCTGAAGGGGATTTTGCGGCCAATGCTGTTGCACGCTAACCTATGCACAAACGGCATAGTGTTTCATGTGACGCCAATTGACATTCGAGCGTGTTCCATTTTGGTGCACGCCGGGAGATCTGCTTCATGAACCTCGAAAGCAAGTGGCTGGAGGACTTCAGTGCCTTGGCCTCCACCCGCAGTTTTTCCCAGGCGGCAGAGCGGCGTTTCGTTACGCAACCCGCCTTCAGCCGGCGCATACGCAGCCTGGAGGCGGCGCTTGGGCTGACCTTGGTGAATCGTTCCCGCACGCCTATAGAACTGACCGAAGCAGGTCAGCTGTTTCTCGTCACCGCGCGTACCGTTGTCGACCAGTTGAGCGAAGTTCTGCGTCACTTGCACCACCTTGAAGGCGGTCAGGGGGAGGTGATTCAAGTGGCTGCCGCGCACTCCCTGGCATCGGGCTTTTTCCCACGCTGGGTGGCCCAGTTACGCAACGATGGTCTGAACATCGCCACCCGCCTGGTTGCGACTAACGTCGGGGATGCGGTGCATGCCCTGCGTGAAGGAGGCTGCGACCTGATGCTGGCTTTCTACGACCCCGATGCGGCGCTGCAGATGGACGCCGAAATCTTCCCGTCTCTGCACATGGGTACCACCGAGATGCTGCCGGTGTGTGCGGTGGGTGCCGACGGCAAGCCCATGTTCGACCTGGAAGGCGATGCCAGCGTGCCATTGCTTGCCTACAGTGCCGGTGCGTTTTTGGGGCGTTCTGTGAACCTGCTGCTGCGCCAGCGCAACCTGCGCTACACCACCGTTTATGAAACGGCCATGGCTGACAGCCTCAAGAGCATGGCGCTTGAGGGTATGGGGATAGCCTGGGTGCCGCGCCTGTCGATGCGCGGTGAACTGGAGCGCGGTGAACTGGTGGTCTGCGGGGGCAGCCAATGGCATGTGCCGCTGGAAATCCGCCTTTACCGCTGTGCACTGGTGCGCAAGGCCAACGTGCGCTTGCTGTGGCGCAAGCTGGAGTCGGCAGGCGGCCCGGGCGAGGCATCAGTTTGAGTTGTTCTTGAGGTAGTCGGCAATGGCCGCTCGGTTTTGCTCGCTGTAGCGGTAGCAGTTTGAGCGCAGCACGATGCGCGCGGGAAACATGTAGGTTTCGCAGAACCAGCCGTTGAAGTCGGTCCTGGCATTTTCGTGGGTGGCAGAAAGCATATGGCCGATTTCATGGCCGGGTACCGCATAGGTGGTCATCGAAGCTATTGCGGTGGTACCGCTGGGGTGGGCAAGGCCCGCCACGAAAGTCAGGCCACTTCGATCATAACTGTCCATAGTGAGCAGCAGGTCCTTGTTCATGAAAGAAAAGGGCCGAGCAGAGCGCTGGACATCAATTTCCTGGGTGAAAGCGTCAAGTACCTGTGTGGCTGTCATCGCACCATAATCAATGTCTGTGAGCCCTGGAATGGCACGTTGAAAGATCACTTCGATCGGGTGCTGCGTGAAGGAGCGCATTTCGTCCAGCCAATGCTGGAAGAAGTCATCATGCAGCTGCTGATCGCTGATGCCTGCCAGTTCATCATGTGGATAGACCGTGATCACCAGCGTTCTGGCAGCCCAGGCTGACGGTAGGAAAAGGCTGTAAACGAGGCTGATGGCGAGCGCGATGTAGCGGGCATTGAGCATCTTTGCGTCCTTCGATGACGACCGGGTCGAAAGGGGGCGAATTGTCCGGAGCAGTCTCACCGTCGGTCAGGAGGAAAAGTTGTCCCGCGAGACAGCTTGCCCTTTGATCCGACATGTGCTTGTGGGGGTGGGCGGCCCGCCCAGAAATACGCTACAATCCCGCGCCTTCGGCCGACCCGGTCGATTCAGAATCCGTATGACGAGCCACGCCGGTCCACCTGCGTGGCTTGTTGCTTTTAGCGCGCCAGAAGGCGCTTGCAGGAGAGGCTCGACGATGAGTGCACTGGTTGGCGTGATCATGGGCTCCAAGTCCGATTGGTCCACCCTTAGCCACACCGCCGATATGCTGGAAAAACTCGGCATTCCCTACGAAGTGAAGGTGGTTTCCGCCCACCGCACCCCGGACTTGCTGTTCCAGTACGCCGAAGAGGCCGAAGGGCGTGGTATCGAGGTGATCATTGCGGGTGCCGGTGGCGCTGCCCACCTGCCAGGCATGTGTGCCGCCAAGACCCACCTGCCGGTGCTGGGCGTACCCGTCCAGTCGTCGATGCTGTCGGGCGTCGACTCGCTGCTGTCGATCGTGCAGATGCCTGCCGGTGTGCCGGTTGCCACCCTGGCGATCGGCCGTGCCGGCGCCGTCAACGCCGCACTGCTGTCGGCGAGCATCCTGGGCGCCAAGTACCCGCAGTATCACGCGGCACTCAAGCAGTTCCGCACCGAGCAGACCGACACCGTGCTGGACAATCCAGACCCGCGCCAGGCTTGAGGCTGAACCCATGAAGATCGGTGTAATCGGTGGCGGCCAATTGGGCCGCATGCTGGCCCTGGCGGGTACCCCGCTGGGCATGAACTTCGCCTTCCTCGACCCTGCGCCGGACGCCTGTGCCGCCCCGCTGGGCGAGCACCTGCGTGCCGACTACGGCGACCAGGACCACTTGCGCCAGCTGGCCGACGAAGTCGACCTGGTGACCTTCGAATTCGAAAGCGTCCCGGCCGAGACCGTGGCTTTCCTGTCGCAATTCGTCCCGGTCTACCCGAGCGCCGAAGCCCTGCGCATTGCCCGCGACCGCCTGTTCGAGAAGAGCATGTTCCGCGACCTGGGTATTCCGACCCCAGCGTTCGCCGACATCCTTTCGCAGGCAGACCTGGATGCGGCGGTCGCCAGCATCGGCCTGCCGGCCGTGCTCAAGACCCGCACCCTGGGCTACGACGGCAAGGGCCAGAAGGTTCTGCGTACGCCTGAAGATGTGGTCGGCACCTTCGCCGAACTGGGCAGCGTACCCTGCCTGCTGGAAGGCTTCGTACCGTTCACCGGCGAAGTATCGCTGGTGGCTGTGCGTGCCCGCGATGGCGAAACTCGCTTCTACCCGCTGGTGCACAACACCCACGAGAGCGGCATCCTGCGTCTGTCGGTGGCCAGCGAGGCGCACCCCCTGCAGGGCCTGGCCGAAGACTACGTCGGGCGCGTGCTCAAGCAGCTGGACTATGTCGGCGTGATGGCTTTCGAGTTCTTCGAAGTCGACGGTGGCCTGAAGGCCAACGAAATCGCCCCGCGTGTGCACAACTCCGGGCACTGGACCATCGAAGGCGCCGAGTGCAGCCAGTTCGAAAACCACCTGCGTGCCATTGCCGGCCTGCCGCTGGGCTCGACCGCCAAGGTCGGTGAAAGCGCCATGCTCAACTTCATTGGCGAAGTACCGGCGGTGGACAAGGTATTGGCCATCGACGACTGCCACCTGCACCACTACGGCAAGGCCTTCAAGGTCGGGCGCAAGGTCGGCCACGCCACCCTGCGCTGCCCGGACATGGCCACCCTCAAGGCCAGGATCGCTGAAGTAGAGGCGTTGATCAGCAACTGATCGAAGCGCTCGATCGAACTTCTGCCAGCGGCTTGCCCTCTGAAATGGCAACAAGCCAAAGCGCTGTCTAGGCTTTGGCTTGCTCCATCTTCATTTCAGAGGGACTGCCATGGGCATCATTGGAACCATCTTCATCGGCCTCATCGTCGGCCTGCTGGCCCGCTTCCTCAAGCCGGGCGACGACAGCATGGGCTGGATCATGACCATTCTGCTGGGTATCGCCGGTTCGCTGCTCGCCACTTACGGCGGCCAGGCACTGGGGATCTACCAGGCGGGCCAGGCCGCAGGATTCATAGGTGCGCTGATAGGTGCGATCATCCTTCTGGTGATCTACGGATTGATCAGGAAACGCTGATTTCTGGTTAGAATGCCCGGCAATTCATCCCGAGTTGCCGAGCATTTCCATGCGTGCCTTTTTCCTCGTTCCCTTGCTCCTGGCCAGTGCCCTGGCCCATGCCGAATTGCCCGAAACCGACTGGCTGGAGCTGATGCCCAAGTCGGACCAGAAGGCGCTTGAAGAAATGCCCGAAATCGACCACAACTCGCCGGAAGCCAATGGCACCTTCACTGCCAAGGGGGGGCTCAAGCAGAGCAAGGGCCTGCCCGCAGTGATGTATTCGACCAAGACCGTGGCAGCCATGAACGGCAAGGACATCCGCCTCGGCGGCTACCCGGTGCCGCTGGAGAGCGATGCCAAGGGCAACAGCACCTTGTTCTTCCTCGTGCCTTACCCTGGCGCCTGTATCCACGTGCCGCCGCCACCGCCCAACCAACTGGTGCTGGTGCGTTATCCGAAGGGGTTGAAGATCGATGACATCTACACACCGCTTTGGGTCAGCGGCAAGCTGAAGGTGGAGAAGGTCAGCAATGACCTGGCCGATGCGGCCTATGCGCTGGATGCGGGGAAGGTGAGGGTGGTGGAAGACGCCGACCTCTGATCTCCCGTGCTGGCCTCTTCGCGGGTAAACCCGCTCCCACAGGTACAGCGCAAGCCTCGGGCCTGTGATGATCCTGTGGGAGCGGGTTTACCCGCGAAAGGGCCAGACTTGCTAAAGCAGGATTCAGATCACTACGCTACCGATCTTCACCTGCAGAGATCGGCTGCCCCCGGGCTTGAGCTCCACCACATCATCCCAGACATTCGCCGTCTCGATGCACAGCATCCGCTGCCAGCCGTCATCGGCCATGTCTGCCAGCTCCTTGGCCCGCTCGGTCCACGGGTTCCAGATCACCGCCGAGCGCGAGCCGCTGCAGCTCAAGGTAATCCGCCGGTCCCAGTGTGGATCGACGATGCTCAGCTTCTGCGGCGTATCCAGGTAAATCCGGTCGGTTTCCCCGGCAAACGCCAATGCGCCTTCCTGCTGGCGCTGTTCCCAGTCGGCCAGGGTCTCGATGTACTGCAGCCCCTCGACCCCTTCGACGCGCGCCTGGCGCACGTCACTGACGGCGAAATAGCTGTGCAGCGCCTGGCTGATGGTAACGGGGCTGTTGCCCATGTTGCGGCTGGTCAGGCTCAGTTCGAGCTCATCGCCCAGCACCACCAACAACTTCAGTTCAACCGCATGCGGCCAATCCGGCAGGGCGCCTTGCGCCTCGGGCAGGCCGAATTCGATACGCAGCGAACTGCCCGTCTCTTCGATGCCCAGCAACTGCCAGTCACGCGTGCGCGCCAGGCCATGGGCGGGCGCCTGCTCGCCATGGAACATCGCTTGTACCGATGAGGGATTGCGCTGCAGGTTGCCAAACCACGGCCAGCACACCGGCACACCGGCACGCACCGATTTGCCTTGGCGGAAGATGGCCTGGTCGCTCAGCCACAGCAGCGGTGGCTCGCCAACACGCTGGTAGCTGAGGATCTGCGCGCCCTGCTGGGCGATCAGTAGTTCGGCGCGGTCGCTGCTGATGCGCCAGCAGTTGAGTTCGCCGTGTTGCTCGGATTCGACCTTGAAGGTAGCCATTGCGCTCGTCTCATTGATTGCCTGTGGGCCCTTGGACCCGATGACGTGCAATGAGTTTACCGCTCGCCAGGCTCAGCGACGAGGCACAGAGCGGGTTCGGCCACTGCCGTCGATGGCAACGAACACGAACGTCGCTTCGGTTACCTTGCGCCATTCGCTGGACAGCGGGTCGTCGCTCCACACTTCGACCATCATGCGGATCGAGCTGCGGCCGATTTCCAGGGTCTGGGTGTAGAACGACAGTTGCGCGCCCACGGCCACCGGCACCAGGAACGCCATGCGGTCGATGGACACCGTGGCCACCCGGCCACCGGCGACGCGGCTGGCCATGGCGGTGCCGGCCAGGTCCATCTGTGCGACCAGCCAGCCGCCGAAGATGTCGCCAAAGCCGTTGGTTTCGCGCGGCAGCGCGGTGATCTGCAAGGCCAGATCGCCTTGCGGGATAGGATCTTCTTGTTCGAGCTCAATCATGCGATGGGGCCTCTGACCCGTGACGCTTTCGTTGGTGTGGCGCAAGGCCGGGAAAACGATTCAGCCGACAACATACTACGCCGATTCCGTTTCGCTGGGCGGCCATAGGGAAACTCTGCGAAACCGTCTGACATCAAGACCGGCGTTTTCGCACAATTTCCCACGGTTAAAGCAACCTTTTCCTACGAACGGCCAGTATATATAGCCAATTGCCCAGCGACGACTGCGTATTAATGAATATCTGTATAGATTTTGTATCGCTTTCAGCGTAGCTCGGCAATTTGCTATCTTCGCTCCTCGCCCTAATCCAGAAGCCGCGTGCCAAGCGGCCTGCATGCCCTCTAAGAGAACGACGAGCGATGACCTCCGTGCCGAGCAGTATCGAGCAGCCCTCGCGGCCACTCACCCGCAGTGACTACAAGACCCTTTCACTGTCCGCCCTGGGCGGAGCCCTGGAGTTCTACGACTTCATCATTTTCGTGTTCTTCGCCACGGTGGTCGGCAAGCTGTTCTTCCCCGCCGACATGCCTGAATGGCTACGCCTGATGCAAACCTTTGGCATCTTCGCCGCCGGTTACCTGGCGCGGCCGCTGGGTGGCATCGTCATGGCCCACTTCGGCGACCTGCTGGGGCGCAAGAAGATGTTCACCCTTAGCATTTTCATGATGGCCCTGCCGACCCTGATCATGGGGCTGCTGCCGACGTATGCACAGGTCGGCCTGTTGGCGCCGATCCTGTTGCTGTTGATGCGGGTGATCCAGGGCGCGGCCATCGGCGGTGAAGTGCCGGGTGCCTGGGTGTTCGTCTCCGAGCACGTTCCAGCGCGCAACACGGGTTACGCCTGTGGCACGCTGACCGCCGGCCTTACGGCGGGCATCCTGCTCGGCTCGCTGGTGGCGACGCTGATCAACACCCTCTACAGCGCCGAAGAAGTGGCTGATTACGCCTGGCGTATTCCGTTCCTGCTCGGCGGTGTGTTCGGCCTGTTCTCGGTGTACCTGCGCCGCTGGCTGCACGAAACCCCGGTGTTCGCCGAGATGCAGCAGCGAAAGGCCCTGGCAGAAGAATTGCCGCTGCGCGCGGTGCTGCGTGACCATCGCGGCCCGATCATCCTGTCGATGCTGCTGACCTGGATGTTGTCGGCCGGCATCGTGGTGGTGATCCTGATGACCCCGGCACTGCTGCAGACCCTCTACCACGTCAGCCCCACCGACTCGCTCAAGGCCAACAGCCTGGCGATCGTGCTGCTCAGCATCGGCTGCATCGGCGCCGGCAGCCTGGCCGACCGCTTCGGTGCGGGGCGGGTGTTCGTGATCGGGA
Source organism: Pseudomonas sp. NBRC 111123 (assembly GCF_001320205.1). Taxonomy (NCBI): domain Bacteria; kingdom Pseudomonadati; phylum Pseudomonadota; class Gammaproteobacteria; order Pseudomonadales; family Pseudomonadaceae; genus Pseudomonas; species Pseudomonas sp. NBRC 111123. Next base: position 71,681 of record NZ_BCAZ01000002.1, on the reverse strand, counting down.
GCCTGCTGCTGCTGGCCAGCTCCTGGACCTTCTATCACAGCCTGCCGACCCACCCTGAGCTGTTGTTCCCGCTGTATGCGATGACCGGCCTCTGCGTGGGTGTGATCGGTGCGGTGCCGTATGTGATGGTCAAGGCATTCCCGGCCGTGGTGCGCTTCAGCGGACTGTCGTTCTCCTACAACGTTGCCTACGCCATCTTCGGCGGCCTCACGCCGATGGTGGTGACGGCGCTGCTCAAGGTCAGCCCGATGGCACCGGCCTACTATTTGGCAGGGCTGTGTGCCGTCGGTCTGTGCGTTGGCCTGTACCTGCTCGCCAACAAACGCTGATCTGCAACAAGGCTACCCGGCCTCTTTGCGGCTAAAGCCGCTCCTACAGGTACTGCGAAAGCCTTGAGGCTGTGCCAGATCTGTGGGAGCGGCTTTAGCCGCGAAGAGGCCGGACCTGTTTTTGGTGATGGCCTTTCATCCATTTGTCACAATTGAGTCATATCGTATTCATGCGGCCTGCAGATACTTGGCCCCGTTCCATCTAACACCCCCATATTCCTGCTAGGAGCAAGGCATGAAACTGAAGCGTTTGATGGCGGCCCTCACGTTTGCCGCCGCTGGCGTTGCGACCGCCAACGCGGTAGCCGCTGTCGACCCTGCGATCCCGACCTACACCAAGACCACCGGTGTTTCGGGCAACCTCTCCAGCGTCGGTTCCGACACCCTCGCGAACCTGATGACTCTGTGGGCCGAGGCCTACAAGAAGGAATATCCGAACGTAAACATCCAGATCCAGGCGGCCGGCTCCTCGACCGCGCCACCCGCGCTGACCGAAGGCACCGCCAACCTTGGCCCGATGAGCCGGAAGATGAAGGACGTCGAGCTGCAGGCCTTTGAGCAGAAGTACGGCTACAAGCCGACCGCCATCCCGGTCGCCGTAGACGCCCTGGCCGTGTTCGTGCACAAGGACAACCCGATCAAAGGCCTGACCATGGCCCAGGTCGACGCCATCTTCTCGTCCACCCGCCTGTGCGGTGCCAAGGCCGACGTCAAGACCTGGGGCGACCTGGGCGTGACCGGCGACCTGGCCAACAAGCCGGTGCAGCTGTTCGGCCGCAACTCGGTATCGGGCACCTACGGCTACTTCAAGGAAGAAGCCCTGTGCAAAGGCGACTTCAAGCCTAGCGTCAACGAACAACCGGGCTCGGCTTCGGTCGTGCAGTCGATCAGCTCCTCGCTGAACGGCATCGGCTACTCGGGCATCGGCTACAAGACCGCCAGCGTCAAGACCGTGGCCCTGGCCAAGAAAGAAGGCGGCGAATTCGTTGAAGACAACGAAACCAACGCCCTGAACGGCACCTACCCGCTGTCGCGCTTCCTGTACGTCTACGTCAACAAGGCGCCGAACAAGCCTCTGGCCCCGCTGGAAGCCGAGTTCGTCAAGCTGGTACTGTCGCAAGCTGGCCAGCAGGTAGTGGTGAAGGATGGCTACATCCCGCTGCCGGCCAAGGTGGTCGACAAGACCCTGGCTGACCTGGGCCTGTCCCACGCGGGTAACGTTGCAAAGAAGTAATTAACTGAGGATGAGGCCGGCGCTGATGCCCGGCCTCTTCCACGCCTTTCAAGTCCGGTGCCAGGGTTCCTGAGCGGCGGGCTTTTTTGCGTCAACTCACTGTCATGTTTTTGTCATACGGGACCGCTAGGGTGTGCGCATGAATGATCTGGCCAATTCCACAATGACCCCGAATTCCCCTCCCGTGCGGATTGACTTCAATACGCCCGAGTTGCAACGCAAGCGCCGGATGCGCGCCCTCAAGGATCGCCTGACCCGCTGGTATGTACTGGTGGGCGGGCTTGCCGTATTGGCAGCTATCACGCTGATCTTCTTCTACCTGGCCTATGTGGTGCTGCCACTGTTCCAGGGCGCCGAGCTGACCAGCAAGAAGGCGCTGGAGCCGACCTGGCTGCAACAGGATGCCGGCAAGCCACTGATGATCGCCCTTGAAGAGCAGAATCTGGTTGGCATGCGCGTTTCGGACAAGGGTCAGGCGCTGTTCTTCGACACCAAGAGCGGTAACGAACTCAAGCGGGTCGACCTGCCAGTGCCGGCTGGCACCCAGGTCAGTTCGATCAGCACCGACCAGCCGGGCAACCCGTTGGTCGTACTCGGTTTGTCCAATGGTCAGGCGCTGGTGTTCCACCACACCTACAAGATCACCTACCCGGACAACAAGAAGACCATCACCCCCGGCATCGACTACCCCTACGGTGAACAGCCGTTCGTGCTCGATGACCAAGGCCGCGCGCTGGAGCACGTGAGCGTCAACGTCAATGGCGACAGCTTGATGCTCGCCGGCTCTACCGGCGCGCACTTGCAGGTGCTCGAGCTGACCCGTACTGAAAACATGATGACCGAAGAGGTCACCACCGAGCAGAACCGCATCGAACTGCCGCAGATGACCGAGGTGGTGAAGGGCATCTTCATCGACCCGCGGCAGCAATGGCTGTACGTGATCAACGGCCGCGCCACCGCCGACGTGTTCAGCCTGCGTGACAAGAGCCTCAATGGCCGCTACAAGCTTTCCGAAAGTGCCGATACTGAAATCACGGCCGCAACCCAGTTGGTGGGTGGCATCTCGCTGATCATCGGTGACTCCAAGGGCGGCCTGGCCCAGTGGTTCATGGCCCGCGACCCGGATGGCGAGCAGCGCTTCAAACAGATCCGTACCTTCCAGATGGGCAAGGCCGCAATCGCCCAGATCGATGCAGAAGAGCGCCGCAAGGGCTTCATTGCCTTGGACACCGAAGGCAAGCTCGGCGTGTTCCACAGCACCGCACACCGCACCCTGCTGGTTGAGCCGGCGGCCGAAGGCGCGGGCATGCTGGCCCTGTCGCCTCGAGCCAACCGCATCATCATCGAAGAAGGCGGCAAGCTGTTGCCGTTGAGCCTGCGCAACCCGCACCCGGAAGTCTCCTTCAGCGCGTTGTGGGGCAAAGTCTGGTACGAAAACTACGACGAGCCCAAGTACGTCTGGCAGTCGACCGCATCGAATACCGACTTCGAACCCAAGCTGAGCCTCTCGCCGCTGACCTTCGGTACCCTCAAGGCCGCGTTCTACGCGATGATCCTGGCGGCCCCGCTGGCCATTGCCGCCGCTATCTACACCGCCTACTTCATGGCCCCGGGCATGCGGCGCAAGGTCAAGCCGGTGATCGAGCTGATGGAAGCGATGCCGACGGTGATCCTCGGCTTCTTCGCCGGCCTGTTCCTCGCGCCGTATCTGGAAGGCCACCTGCCTGGCGTGTTCAGCCTGTTCCTGATCATGCCGCTCGGCATCCTGCTGGCGGGCTTCAGCTGGAGCCGCCTGCCTGAGTCGATCCGCCTGCGTATTCCAGATGGCTGGGAAGCGGCAATCCTGATTCCGGTGATTCTCGCCATCGGCTGGTTCGCCCTGGCTGTCAGCCCGTTCCTCGAGAGCTGGTTCTTCGGCGGCGACATGCGCCTGTGGATCACGGACACCCTGGGTATCCGCTACGACCAGCGCAACGCCATGGTGGTCGGTATCGCCATGGGCTTCGCGGTCATCCCGAACATCTACTCGATCGCCGAAGACGCCGTGTTCAGCGTGCCGCGCAGCCTGACGCTGGGCTCCCTGGCCCTGGGGGCGACGCCATGGCAGACCCTGACCCGCGTGGTCATCCTTACCGCCAGCCCGGGCATCTTCTCGGCGCTGATGATCGGCATGGGCCGTGCGGTGGGCGAGACCATGATCGTGCTGATGGCCACCGGCAACACTCCGGTGATGGAGATGAACCTGTTCGAAGGCATGCGCACCCTGGCCGCCAACGTGGCGGTGGAGATGCCTGAATCGGAAGTCGGCGGCAGCCACTACCGAGTGCTGTTCCTCGCCGCCCTCGTGCTGCTGATGTTCACCTTCGTCATGAACACCTTGGCCGAGCTGATTCGCCAGCGTCTGCGCAAGAAATACTCGTCGCTTTGATAGAAAGGTAGAGATCCGTGAAAAAGGATTCCCTCAAAGGCTGGTTCAAGAGCGGCGCTCCAGGCGTCTGGATCAGCGGTGGCGCGGTGGCCATGGCGGTAATCATGACCGTTGGCCTGCTGGCGGTGATCGCCGTGCGCGGCCTGGGCCACTTCTGGCCGGCCGACCTGATCCAGGCCACCTACAAGGTGCCGGGGCAAGCCGACCACGTCGTCATCGGCGAAGTGGTGCAGAAGGAAGAAGTACCGCGTGCCCGCCTCAAGGGCGCTGGCCTGCCGGTGCCGGAGGACGGCCCGGAGTTCATGACCCGCGAGCTGGTCAAGGTGGGTAACCGCGACCTTAACGGCAGCGACTTCACTTGGGTGGTCGGCGACTGGCTGGTCGACGAGCAACGCCCGGCCGACCTGATTGCCCTGGAGCGCCGAGAGTGGGGCAACTTCTATGGCTACCTGGTCAGCGTCAAGGAAGAAGGCCGCGTGGTGGCCCAAGGCCCGGCGGCCTGGAACGAATTGCAGGCGCGATTGAAGCGTGCCAACCAGCTCAACAGCGAACTGCAAACCCTCGAAAAGAAGGACATCGGTGCCATCAACCATGGCCTTGAGCGCCTGCGCCTGCACGGTCGCAAGCTGGAACTGGACGGCAAGCTGGACGCCGCTGCCCAGGCCGACATGGACGCCGAACGCGCTGAGCTGAACAGCCGCTACAAGGCCATCGAGGAGCGCCTGTTGGGCCTGCACCAGGCCTTCGCCCGCGACAGCCTGGTAGCGCGTGACGGCAATGGCCGTGAAGTGGAAATCAACCTGAGCAAGGTGGTGCACGCCATCCAGCCGAACGGCATGTCCGGCCTGAGCAAGATGGGCACCTACTTCGCCAAGGTCTGGGAGTTCCTCAGCGACGACCCGCGTGAAGCCAACACCGAGGGTGGGATCTTCCCGGCCATCTTCGGTACCGTGATGATGACCCTGATCATGGCCGTGATCGTCACGCCGTTCGGCGTGCTGGCTGCGGTCTACCTGCGTGAGTACGCCAGGCAAGGCCCGGTGACCCGCCTGATCCGTATTGCGGTGAACAACCTGGCCGGCGTACCGGCGATCGTTTACGGCGTATTCGGCCTGGGCTTCTTCGTCTATGTGCTAGGTGGCTCGATCGACCGCCTGTTCTTCCCCGAAGCGCTGCCGGCACCGACCCTGGGTACCCCGGGGTTGCTGTGGGCTTCGCTGACCTTGGCGCTGCTGGCCGTGCCGGTGGTGATCGTGGCCACCGAGGAAGGCCTGGCGCGCATTCCGCGTACGGTGCGCGAAGGCTCCCTGGCCCTGGGGGCGACCAAGGCCGAAACCCTGTGGAAGATCGTCCTGCCGATGGCCAGCCCGGCCATGATGACCGGCATGATTCTCGCCGTGGCCCGCGCCGCCGGTGAAGTGGCGCCGCTGATGCTGGTAGGTGTGGTGAAGCTGGCGCCCTCGCTGCCGCTGGACGGCAACTACCCGTACCTGCACCTGGACCAGAAGATCATGCACCTGGGCTTCCACATCTACGACGTCGGTTTCCAGAGCCCGAACGTCGAGGCCGCGCGGCCGCTGGTGTACGCCACCGCGCTGCTGCTGGTGCTGGTGATCGCCACCCTCAACCTGTCGGCGGTGTGGATCCGTAACCACCTGCGCGAGAAGTACAAGGCGCTCGACAGCTGAGCCTGATCTGCAAGCGTGCCGCCTGCCTGCCGGGCGGCCCTTTGAAACGAATTGATAGCGTATGGAGTTGACCATGCAGCATGAATCCCATACCCACGGCATCGACATGTCTGCCCTGGGTCGCGACAAGCAGAGCCTGCGCCTGGCCGAGGAAACCGTGGCCATCGAAGTGCCGGGCCTGAGCCTGTTCTACGGCGACAAACAAGCCCTGTTCGACGTGCAGATGAACATCCCCAAGCAGCGCGTGACCGCCTTCATCGGCCCGTCCGGCTGCGGCAAGTCGACCTTGCTGCGCACTTTCAACCGCATGAACGACCTGGTCGACGGCTGCCGTGTGGAGGGCGCCATCAACCTGTATGGCAACAATATCTACCGCAAGGGCGAAGACGTGGCCGAGCTGCGTCGCCGGGTGGGCATGGTGTTCCAGAAGCCCAACCCTTTCCCCAAGACCATCTACGAGAACGTGGTCTATGGCCTGCGCATCCAGGGCATCAACAAGAAGCGCGTGCTCGATGAAGCCGTGGAGTGGGCGCTGAGGGGCGCGGCCCTGTGGGACGAGGTCAAGGACCGCCTGCATGAGTCTGCCCTGGGCCTGTCAGGCGGCCAGCAGCAGCGTCTGGTGATTGCCCGTACCATCGCGGTCGAGCCTGAAGTGCTGCTGCTGGACGAACCCTGCTCGGCACTGGACCCGATCTCGACGCTGAAGGTCGAAGAGCTGATCTACGAACTGAAATCCAAGTACACCATCGTTATCGTGACCCACAACATGCAACAGGCGGCCCGTGTTTCGGACTACACCGCGTTCATGTACATGGGCAAACTGGTCGAATTCGGGGATACCGACACCCTGTTCACCAACCCGGCTAAGAAGCAGACCGAAGACTACATCACCGGTCGTTACGGCTAAGCGCTGCGCGTGATGAGCACCTGGCCCCTGTAGGAGCGGGTTTACCCGCGAAGCAGACGCCTAGGTGCCTGGCACCGGCTTCGCCGGTGCTCGCGGGTAATCCCGCCCCTACACGGACGCGCTACCAAAGGACAAAACGATGATCAACAAAGAAAGCCTGACGCACCATATTTCACAGCAGTTCAACGCCGAGCTGGAAGAGGTGCGCAGCCACCTGCTGGCCATGGGCGGCCTGGTTGAAAAGCAGGTGAACGATGCCGTTACCGCGCTGATCGAGGCCGACTCGGGCCTGGCCCAGCAGGTGCGGGAAGTCGATGAGCAGATCAACCAGATGGAGCGCAACATCGACGAGGAATGCCTGCGCATCCTCGCCCGCCGCCAGCCTGCGGCCTCCGACCTGCGCCTGATCATCAGCATCTCCAAGTCGGTGATCGACCTCGAGCGTATTGGCGACGAATCGACCAAGATCGCCCGCCGCGCCATCCAGTTGTGCGAGGAGGGCGAGTCGCCGCGTGGCTACGTCGAAGTGCGGCACATCGGTGATCAGGTGCGCAACATGGTGCGCGATGCCCTTGATGCCTTCGCACGCTTCGACGCCGACCTTGCGCTGGCGGTGGCTCAGTACGACAAGACCATCGACCGTGAGTACAAGACGGCGCTGCGCGAACTGGTCACTTACATGATGGAAGACCCGCGTTCGATCTCGCGTGTGCTCAGCGTAATCTGGGTGCTGCGTTCGCTGGAGCGGATCGGCGACCACGCGCGCAACATCTCGGAGCTGGTGATCTACCTGGTGCGCGGTACCGATGTCCGTCACATGGGCCTCAAGCGCATGAAGGCCGAAGTCGAAGGCACCGCGGGTGACGCGGCCGAAAACGCTAATGTTCCGGCGAAACCTGACGATAAATAAGATTGCTCGCGAGCATCGACGCCCGGCCTGTGCCGGGCGTTTTCGTTGGTGGCAGAGCAATCAGCAGGCACCCGCGAACGATGCGAAGAAGTCCCGGCGTGACCCTAGAGTTGGCAAGTGGCCACCATTGCGCGGTAGGCTAGTCGGGTTCAAGAGGAGTTTCGATGAGTAAAGTCAATGTGCTGGTCGTGGACGACGCGCCGTTCATTCGTGACCTGGTAAGGAAGTGCCTGCGCAATGCCTTCCCGGGCATGGTCATCGAAGACGCGGTCAACGGTCGCAAGGCCATGGCCATGCTGGGCAAGGAGCGGTTCGACCTGGTGCTGTGCGACTGGGAGATGCCGGAGATGTCCGGCTTGGAATTGCTGACCTGGTGCCGTCAGCAGCCCGAGATGAAGGACATGCAGTTCATCATGGTGACCAGCCGTGGTGACAAGGAGAATGTGATCCAGGCCATCCAGGCCGGCGTCTCCGACTTCGTCGGCAAGCCCTTCACCAACGAACAACTGCTGACCAAGGTCAAGAAAGCCCTGACCAAGATCGGCAAGCTGGAAAGCCTGGTAGCCGGTGCACCGGCACGGGTGAATTCGGCATTCGCCAACGACTCGCTGAGTGCGTTGACCGGCGGCAAACCTGAAACGGCCAAGGTCTCGGCGCCTGCTGCTGCACCGTCCAAGCCATTGATCAATGCACCCAAGCCGCAGACTGCGGCGGTTGCGGCCCAGGCCGGGCGTGGGCAGGGCCAGTTGCGCCTGTCCAGTGGTACCCAGCCCTGCGTGATCAAGGCGTTGAGCCTCAAGGAAGCGTTGCTGGTGGTGCGTCGCAGCGCAGCGCTGCCACAGGTGCTTGAGGGCGCTGTGCTCGACCTGGAGCAGGGTGAGAACGCCGAAGTGGCACGCCTGAACGGCTACCTGCACGCCATCGCCGCGCTGGAGCCCAAGCCCGAAAGTGACTGGCTGCAGCTGACCTTCAAGTTCGTCGACCAGGATGCGCAGAAGCTCGACTACCTGTCGCGCCTGATTGCGCGTGGTACCCAGCAGAAGCACTTCACCCCCGGCGCCTGATGAGCCCACCGTTCTGTTGTAGGAGCGGCCTTGTGTCGCGAAAGGGCCGCAGAGCGGCCCCAGGATATCGGTGTTAAAGCACGAATCGAGGGGCTGCTGCGCAGCCCTTTCGCGACACAAGGCCGCTCCTACAGGTCGTTCCGACCAACTGCAATACTGCCCGCCAATCCCGCTGCTAGTCTTCGACAGACCATAACTGTCAAATAGCCACCATCATGCCCGCCGCCGCCCGCTTGCTGCTTTTGTGTGCCTTGCTTTCGGCCTCGGCGTCGAGCATGGGCATGACTATCTACAAGACCGTCGACAACACCGGCGTGGTCTCGTACTCCGATCGCTACAGCCCGGGGGCAAAAACCTTCGAACTCAGTGAGCCGATCCTCGATCGCGTCGATGGCAAGGTGCGCCTGCAGGCCGAAACCTTCCCTGGCGGTGTGCGCTTCATGGTGCGTAACGACTTGTACGTGCCGATGCAGGTTGAACTGCGCATCGACAAGCTGAGCAATGCCTTCGGTGGCAATCAGCCGCGCAATATCCGTACCGTGGTAGGCCCGCGTTCGAGCAAGGTGCTGAGCTCCGTGCTGGCTGCGCCCGGCGGCAAGTTGCTATACGCCACCAGCTTCCAGTACGCCATGGGCGACCCCGGCCAGCACTCATTGGCCTATCGCTATCCGTTTCCCTGGAAGGGCGGGCCATTTCGCCTGACCCAAGGACCCAACGGCCGCTTCAGCCACTTCGGCCCCAGGAGCCGCTATGCGATGGACATCGCCATGCCAGAGGGCACGCCGATCATTGCTGCGCGGGGCGGGATGGTGGTGAAGGTCGAGAATGGCCAGAGTGGTCGGGGCACCAACCCAGGGGGCAATTTCGTGCGGATCCTGCACCCTGACGGCACCATGGGTGTGTACCTGCACCTGATGCGTGGTTCGGTGGTGGTGCGCGAAGGGCAGCAGGTGGTGGTCGGGCAGGCCCTGGCCAAGTCGGGTAATACGGGTAACAGCACCGGGCCCCACCTGCATTTTGTGGTGCAGCGCAATGTGGGGCTGGCGCTGGAGTCGATACCGTTCCAGTTCGACCGGCCGCTTGGCGGGTTGCCGGACTTCACCGCCGGCAACCCATAGGGTCAGTCGAGCTTGAGCACCTTGGCCAGAACGATCTTCGGCCCTTTCATCTTCTTGATGATGATGCGCAGGCCCTCGACTTCCAGCACTTCCTCTTCCTCAGGCACGCGCTTGAGGGTCTCGTAGACCAGGCCGGCGAGGGTTTCTGCCTCGATGTGGTCGAGGTCGACACCGAGCAGGCGCTCGACCTTGAACAGCGGAGTATCCCCCCGCACCAGCAGCTTGCCCGGCTGGTAGGCGAGAATGCCGCGTTCGGTCTTGCGGTGTTCGTCCTGGATGTCACCCACCAGCACTTCGAGCACGTCTTCCATGGTCAGGTAGCCGATGACCTTGCCGTCGGCTTCCTCCACCAGCACGAAGTGTGCGCCGCCCTTGCGGAACTGCTCCAGCAGCTGAGACAGCGGCATGTGCCGCGATACGCGCTCCAGCGGGCGGGCAAGGTCGTCCAGGTCGATGGTCTCGGGCAGGTGTTCGAGCTCGGCCAGCTCCAGCAGCAAGTCCTTGATGTGCAGCAGGCCGGTGAATTCCTCGCGCTCGGCGTCATACACCGGATAGCGGCTGAACTTGTGCCGGCGTACCAGCGCCAGGATCTCCTTGAGCGGCGCATGGGCGTCGATGCTGACCATGTCCTCACGTGAGTTGGCCCAGTCCACCACCTCCAGCTCGCCCATTTCCACGGCCGAGGCGAGCACGCGCATGCCCTGGTCGCTCGGGTCCTGGCCACGGCTGGAGTGCAGGATCAGCTTGAGCTCTTCGCGGCTGTAGTGGTGCTCATGGTGCGGGCCGGGCTCACCCTGGCCGGCAATGCGCAAGATGGTGTTGGCGCTGGCGTTGAGCAGGTAGATGGCCGGGTACATGGTCCAGTAGAACAGGTACAGCGGCACTGCGGTCCACAGCGACAGCAGCTCGGGCTTGCGGATTGCCCACGACTTGGGCGCCAGTTCGCCGACCACGATGTGCAGGTACGAAATGACGAAGAAGGCGACAAAGAAGGACACCGCCTTGACCAGTTCGGCGCTTTCCACGCCCAGGTAGGCCAGCAGCGGTTCGAGCAGGTGGGCGAAGGCCGGTTCACCGACCCAGCCCAGGCCCAGCGAGGCGAGGGTGATGCCCAGCTGGCATGCCGAGAGGTAGGCGTCGAGCTGGTTGTGCACTTTACGCAGGATGCTGCCACGCCAGCCATGCAGTTCGGCGATGGACTCTACGCGGGTGGCACGCAGCTTGACCATGGCGAACTCGGCGGCAACGAAGAAGCCGTTGAGCAGCACCAGCAGGAAGGCAAAGATGATCATGCCGAAATCGGCGAATAACGAGGTGAGGCTGATACCAGGGGAAGGGTCCATGATGGAGTTTTTACGGGGTCCGTCTTTGAGAGAGAGAAAAAAAGTGCCAGCTCTTGCTGGCACAGGGGATCCAATGTAGCGGCTGGGGCCATAAAAGCAAAGGGTGCTGCTGCTTTGGGGCCGCTTTGCGGCCCTTTCGCGACACAAGGCCGCTCCTACAGGAACACGCGATCCCTTGTAGGAGCGGCCTTGTGTCGCGAAAGGGCTGCAAAGCAGCCCCCGGTGCCTCAGGCCTTGCCGTTGGCCAATTGTGCCGGAGCAAAGTGACAGGTGAAGGTGCTGCCATGCCCTGGCACGCTGCTGATTTCCAGCTTGCCGCGGTGGCGCATGAGCACGTGCTTGACGATCGCCAGGCCCAGCCCGGTGCCGCCGGTATTCGAAGCACGGCTGGAGTCGACCCGGTAGAAGCGTTCGGTCAGCCGTGGCAGGTGCTTGGCGTCGATACCGACCCCGGAGTCCTGTACCGACAGATGCGCGCCGTGTTCGTCGCCCCACCAGCGGATGCGGATGTTGCCTTCATCCTGGGTGTACTTCACCGCGTTGAACACCAGGTTGGAGAAGGCGCTGCGCAGTTCCGACTCGCTCCCTTTCAGGCGCAGGTCCGGCGCGGCTTCCAGGGTGATTTTCTGGTTGCGCGGCCCGGACAGTGCCTGGGCGTCGTTCTTGATCGCGGTGAGCAGGGCATCGACCGCTACTGGCTGGTTGTCCGACGGGTAGTCGGTGGCTTCCAGCTTGGCCAGCAGCAGCAGGTCGTTGAGCAAGGTCTGCATGCGCGAGCCTTGCTGGGTCATCTGCTGCAGTGCCCGGGCCCAGCGCGGGTTCACGTCCTCGACGTTATCCAGCAGGGTTTCCAGGTAGCCGGTAATGACCGTCAGCGGCGTACGCAGCTCGTGGGAGACGTTGGCGACGAAGTCCTTGCGCATCTGCTCGAGTTGGTGGATGCGGGTCACATCGCGCACCAGCATCAGGTGCTCGTTGTTGCCGTAGCGGGTGATGTGCAGCTGCACTCGCAGGCGGTCGTTGATCGGCGAGGGGATTTCCAGCGGTTCGACGTAGTTCTGCGCCTCGAAATACTCCTTGAAGCGTGGGTGGCGCACCAGGTTGGTCACCGGCTGGCCGCCGTCCTGTGGGGTCTTGAAGCCCAGCAGCGTCTCTGCGGCGCGGTTCCACCACTCCAGGTTGCCGTCGCTGTCGAGCATGATCACCGCGTCTCGCAGCGCCGCAGTGGACTCCTGCACCCGGTCGATCACTGCCTGCAGGCGCCCGCGCACCCGCTGGTCGCGGCGTTGCAGGTGGTAGATGCTGTCGAACACCTCGCCCCACAGGCCGTAGCCGTCGGGTGGTGCTTCATCGGGTTGGTGGTTGCGCAGCCAGTCATGCAGGCGCAACAGCTGCTTGAGGGTCCAACCCAGGTAGAGCGCCAGACCGATGGCCAGGCTCCAGCCGTAATAGCCGCTGACCAGGCCGCCGATCAGGCAGACGGTGATCAGCAGCAACAGGTGGCGAATCAGGGTCGCGTGCCAGTTCTGGTTCAATTGACGGTCCTTGTACAACGACGTGCAGCTTGGCGCTTGGCTCGATCAGCTCTTGGTCGAGAAGCGGTAGCCAGTGCCCCGGACGGTTTGTACCAGATTTTCGTAGGCTTCACCCAGTGCCTTGCGCAGGCGACGGATGTGCACGTCGACGGTGCGCTCCTCGACATACACGTTGCCGCCCCATACCTGGTCAAGCAGCTGGCCGCGGGTGTAGGCACGCTCCTGGTGAGTCATGAAGAACTGCAGCAGGCGGTATTCGGTGGGGCCCATCTCGGCCGGCTTGCCGTCGATGGTCACGCGGTGGCTGATGGGGTCGAGGAGCAGGCCGCCGACTTCGATTGGTGCTTCGCTGTCGCTCGGGCCAGTGCGACGCAGCACGGCCTTCAGGCGGGCTACCAGCTCGCGTGGCGAGAACGGCTTGGTGATGTAGTCGTCGGCGCCGACTTCCAGGCCCTGTATCTTGTTGTCCTCTTCGCCTTTGGCGGTGAGCATGATGATCGGAATGTCGCCGGTCAGCTCGTCGCGCTTGAGGCGGCGTGCCAGCTCGATGCCAGAGGTGCCGGGCAGCATCCAGTCGAGCAGGATCAGGTCCGGTTTGCGGTCGACGATGATCGCGTGGGCCTGCTGGGAGTTCTCCGCTTCCAGGCAGTCATAGCCGGCCATTTCCAATGCAACGGCGATCATCTCGCGAATAGGCGCTTCGTCGTCGACGATCAGAATGTTTCTGCCAACCATGCTTAAAACCTCTCCCAGGAATCGTGTCTTGGCCCGCATTAGATAACGGAATTATTGCAGCTGTGTGACAGGGCGTTGGCCGTTCTGGCGACATTCCATGACTGGGCTAGGCTTCACAGGGCCGCTGCGGCGGTAAACAGAATGCAATCCACCCCCGAATTCATGGTGATTCCAATGACACGACATACGCTGAGCTGGATGGCCCTTTTCGCTGCACTGGCGCTGCCGGGGGTGGCGTCCGCCCACCATGCCATGGAGAAAGACGGCATGTGGGTCGATCATGCCGGGATGACGTTGTACACCTTCGACAAGGACGCCAACGGCAAGTCGATGTGCAACGGCGATTGTGCGACGAACTGGCCTCCACTGATGGTCAAGGACGGTGAGAAGGCCGAAGGCAAGTGGACGCAGATCAAGCGTGACGACGGCAAGATGCAGTGGGCCTATGACGGCAAGCCGCTGTACACCTTCGTCAAGGACAAGAAGGCCGGGGACATGACCGGTGACGGCATGAAGGACGTCTGGCACGTCGCCAAGCCGTAAAGGCGGACACTTGACCCTGTGGGAGCGGGTTCACCCGCCAATGCTGCGGTGGAGCCACCATCGCATTCGCGGGTGAACCCGCTCCCACAGGGGGAGGCAAGGGTCAGCGCAAGGCGTAATCCAGCACCACCCCGATGAACACCAGCATCCCCGCCCAGTGATTGTGCAGAAACGCCTTGAAGCATGACTCGCGGTCCAGCTTGCGCGTCGACCAGTACTCCCAGGCAAAGCATGCCGCAGCCCCCAGCAACCCAAGGTGGAACCAGCCACCCAGCTCGAAGCGGCTGCCCGCCAGCAGCAGGCAGCCCAACGACAACAGCTGCAAGGTCAGGATGATCGTCCGGTCCGCCTCGCCAAACAGGATCGCAGTGGACTTCACGCCGATCTTCAGGTCGTCATCGCGGTCGACCATGGCGTAGTAGGTGTCGTAACCCACCGTCCACAACAGGTTGGCGATGTACAGCAGCCAGGCACTGGCCGGCAGCTCGCCGCCGGCAGCGGTAAAGGCCATGGGGATGCCCCAGGAATACGCTGCACCCAGCACGACCTGCGGGTAATAGGTATAGCGCTTCATGAACGGGTAGCAGGACGCCAGTGCCACCGCGCCGAACGATAGCCACACGGTCTGGCTATTGGTGCACAGCACCAGCAGGAAGCTCACCCCGACCAGGATGGCGAACAACGCCAGCGCCTCGCGCGACTTGACCCGACCACTGGCAAGCGGGCGGTCCGCGGTGCGTTTGACGTGGCCATCGACCTTGCGGTCGGCGAAGTCGTTGATGCAGCAGCCGGCGGCGCGCATCAGCACCACGCCCAGGCCGAAGATCAGCACGTTGGCCAGGGTTGGCGAGCCTTGCCCGGCGACCCACACCGCTGTCAGGGTGGGCCACAGCAGCAGATAGATGCCGATCGGCCGGTCCATGCGGCTGAGCTGGACGAAGTCCCAGGCCCGCGGGTGCAAGCGGTTGAGTGACTTGAGCAGTTGCAGGTACATCAGCGGTTCTCCTCCTTGGCCGCTTGCCACAGTGTAGGCAGGAACACCTCGGCCACCAGCAGGTCGAGGCCGTCACGCGCGAAGCGCGAGCGGCGCCCCCACAGGCCGTCGCGTGCGGCATCGGCCGGCAGCCAGGCTTGTGGATAACGGCACACTTCGATCGGGTGGCGGATGAATGCCTGGTCGCAGAACAGCAACTCGCCCAGCGAACGGCTACCGAGGGTTTCCAGGTCCAGGCCACCACGTTCCAGGGCGCTGCGACTGGCCACACTACGGGCGAACACCCAAGGCTCGCCATGCCCACGCAGGTACACCTCCCGCACCCAGCCTTCGGCGCCCTGGGCGATGTTCAGGGCCAGGCACTCGTCTTCGCGCAGCGGTTGCCAGCCTTCGAACAGGGGAGTGACACTGAAGTGGTCCTGGGACAGCTGTGTAAGGCGGCGAGTCAGGGAGCCTTCGTCGAACAGCCAGTCCAGGGTTGGCTGGTCGGTTTCAGAGGCCAGCTGTGAATACGGCAGCCACGCGACAGCGGCTGCTTGCGGGGATTCGTACGACACGTCGGTATGCTTGATTACAGCCAGAGAGGCGGCGAGCTTAGCATGATTGCCCTGAGTGCTTGCATAATGCCGGGCTACAACAAAGCCTGAGCGACACCGAGGAAGAAGACCAGATGAAAAAGTGGCAGTGTATTGTCTGTGGCCTGATCTATGACGAAGCCGAAGGTTGGCCGGACGACGGCATCCCGCCCGGTACCCGCTGGGAAGACGTGCCGGCAGACTGGTTGTGCCCTGACTGCGGTGTGGGCAAGAGCGACTTCGAAATGATCTCCATCGGCTGAGCGAGGAAAGCACGACATGACGTCCCCCGTGGTCATCATCGGTACCGGCCTGGCCGGCTACAACCTGGCACGTGAATTTCGCAAGCTCGATGGCGACACGCCGCTGCTGCTGATTACTGCCGACGATGGTCGTTCCTATTCCAAACCGATGCTTTCCACCGGCTTTGCCAAGCACAAGGACGCCGACGGCCTGTGCATGGCCGAGCCTGGCACCATGGCCGAGCAGCTTAAGGCCGAGGTCCGCACCCATACCCGTGTCAGTGGCATCGACCCGGGCCACAAGCGCCTGTGGATCGGTGAAGAGGCGATCGAGTATCGCGACCTGGTGCTGGCCTGGGGTGCACAGACCGTGCAGGTGCCGATCGAAGGTGAGGGTGCCGGGCGGGTCTTCCCGATCAACGACCTGGAAGACTATGCGCGCTTCCGTGCCGCTGCCGCAGGCAAGCAACGTGTGCTGATTCTCGGTGCCGGCCTGATCGGTTGCGAGTTTGCCAACGACATGAGCCTGGGTGGCTTCCAGGTCGACGTGGTGGCGCCTTGCGAGCAGGTCATGCCGACCCTGTTGCATCCGGCTGCCGCCAATGCCGTGCAGGCCGGCCTGCAAGGCCTTGGGGTGCGTTTCCACCTGGGGCCGGTGCTGAACCGCCTGGAGCAGGCAGGCGAAGGGCTGGAAGCGCACCTTTCCGATGGCCAGGTGATCGGCTGCGACCTGGTGGTTTCAGCCATCGGCCTACGCCCGCGGACCGACCTGGCGGCAGCAGCAGGGCTGCTGACCAACCGCGGCGTAGTGGTGGACCGCCAGCTGCGCACTTCGCACAGCAACATCTTCGCGCTTGGCGACTGCGCCGAAGTCGACGGCATCAACCTGCTCTATGTGATGCCATTGATGGCCTGTGCCCGTGCCTTGGCGCAGACCCTGGCCGGTAATCCGACCCAGGTCAGTTACGGGCCGATGCCGATTACCGTCAAGACCCCGGCATGCCCGCTGGTGGTGTCACCGCCGCCGGCAGGCTGCGAAGGCAGCTGGCAGGTAGAAGGGCAGGGTAGCGACCTGAAAGTGCTCTGCCACGCCACCGACGGCCAGTTGCTCGGCTATGCCCTGACCGGCAGTGCGGTCATGGAAAAACTGGCGTTGAATCGGCAGTTACCCGCCCTGATGGCGTGAATAGCGGGCGTTCTGTCGGATTTATCCTGTTGTTGCCAACACAATGGCCGCCCAGATACTGGCGCGGCCTCGGTGGGCGTGCCATTCTCACTTCCGTCTGCCGCAGATTAGAGCCTGCGGTGCCTTGAACGCTGCTTCAATGGCAGCACGGCATAACAACAAGAAATCCCGTCAAAGAGGCTTCACTATGCGTAAACCAGAACTCGCCGCTGTCATCGCCGAAAAGGCCGATCTGACCAAGGAAAAAGCCAACCAGGTGCTGAACGCCATTCTCGACAGCATCACCGGTGCCCTGGACAAGGACACGGTCACCCTGGTCGGTTTCGGCACCTTTGAAAAACGTCATCGTGGTGCCCGCACCGGCAAGAATCCGCAAACCGGCCAACCGGTGAAGATCAAGGCCAGCAACACCGTTGCCTTCAAGCCAGGCAAGAACCTGCGCGACAGCGTCAACGTGCCCGCCAAGCCAGCCAAGAAAAAGTGATCCACTGCTGACCCCCAGTGTCATCCCAGCGGGCGCCCCAGGGCGCCCGTTATGCATTCTGGAGGGTAAGTGTTGCGAACTTGCGTATTTTGTTCAGGAAAAGGATAAACTGCGCGCTTCAGTCATTTTTCATTCGAGGCGCGTTGATGAAGTTTCGCTTTCTTCTTTGGGCCATGGGGCTGCTGATGGCCAGGGCCAGCCGCAACAACCCGGCATTCCAGCAGCAACTCAAGGACAAGGACTTGGTGTTCCAGATGCAGACGCTGGACGGCAAGGTGGCGCGGCACTTCATCGTCAGTGGCGAACGCATCAGCAGCAAAGGCGGCAGCCATCCGCAGCCGGCCTTCGCCATCGCTTTCAAGGACGCAGCCTACGGCTTTGCCACGATGCAGGCGGGTAACAAGCAGCTGGCGTTCATGCAGGGCATTCAGGACAAGAACATCCAGATCAAGGGCAATCCGGCGCTGGTGATGTGGTTCCAGGGGCTCATGAAATACCTGAAGCCGAAGAAGAAAGGCTGAAATCGCTGGGCGCGCTTTGCGCCCCTTTCGCGACAGAAGGCCGCTCCTACAGGGGATCGCATACGGCTGCAGGAGCGGCCTTGCCGGGGCGCCGGACCGGTCGGAAAGGGCTGCAGAGCAGCCCCAATGGGCTCAATGGGGGGCGTTGAGCTGCGAAGCCAGATCCCGCAGCAAGGCCTCGGCCTCGAGCACTTTGTTCACCACATCCTCTGCCTTGTCCCGGGTGATCCCCACGCGTTCCAGCAGCTCATCGGGAATCTGCTCCTGTGGCCCCGAGCCGATGCCGCGCGAGCGCAGCAGGCGGGTCGCCAGGCACACCAGGTTGGGGTAGGCCGAAAACTCGCCGTCATACGCCGGATCATGCTGGAAGCGCAGCGCGGTCGACAGCTCTTCGGGCATATCCCACAGCTTCATCAGCCAGGCGCCGATCTGCTCGCGGCTGATACCCAGCAGGTGCTGTTCGACGTAGGTGTGGCACAGGTGCGGGTTGACCTCCAGATGTCGGCAGATCAGCGAGAAGTGCGGCGGAAACACGTGTGCCAACAGCAGGTAGCCAAAGTTGTGCAGCAGCCCTGCCAGGTAGGTCAGGCCGGCCTCCGGGCGTTCGGCACGAGGCATCGCGCGGGTCAGGCCTTCGATGATGGCGGCGGTGTAGATCGACTGTTGCCAGTACGGCGTGGCCTGCTGCGGATGGTCCTTGGGCAGGCTCAAGGTCTTGCCCAGCGCCAGGCCCAGGGCCAGGTTGATCACCAGATCGAAGCCCAGTACACGGACGATTGCGTCCTCCACCGAACGGATCTTGCCGGGTGAGGCGTAGTAGGGCGATGCGGCCCAGCTGACCACCTGGGCGGCCAGGGCAGGGTCGGTCTCGACCACGCCAGTGATGTCGTCGATGCTGGCGTTGGGGTCGACCCGCAGCTTGATGATCTTCTGCGCGGTGTCGGCCAGTGGCGGAATCTCGATGGTTTCTTCCAGGCGTTTCTGGATGCGCCGGGCCGTGAAAGCCTGAACCGCCTGGGTGATTTCCTTGGGGTCGTCATCCGGGCGATCGAGGTTGGGGCGGATGTCGCGCACGGGCTGGCCGAAACTGCCGGCGCTGGCCTTGGCGAGCATGCGCTTGAAGTCATCACGGTGCACCTTCAACAACAGGCCAGCTTCGCCGGACTGGATGAGCAGGTGTTCGGCTTCGAGCAGCTTGCCTTCGTACAGGCAGGGCGAGCTGGTCAGGGCCGGGATGGCCGGCAAAGCCTTGAGCTGGTGCTTGTCGAGCATCTGCTTGAGGCGTGGCAACGGCACCGCCTTGAGCTTGCGGCCGGTCAGCTCCTCGAGGCGGTTGAGGTCCAGTAGCTTGCTCTGCGGGAATAGCACCAGCAGGGCGCCGATTTCGTCATCGAGCAGGATCGCCTGCACCCGAGACGCGGCTGGTAGCTCTGGATGTTCCGCAACCTCTTCAAAGGCCACGCGCAGTTTTTCGAGCAACAGCCGGATGACAGACGGTGCGTGTGGGGTTGCGGTGTCCAGGGCAACTTCAGTCATGGTCTGTATCCACAGGTTCTTTTAAACGCGAAGTATAACCAGCCTGTTGGTAAAGCTGGATCCATTCTGGGACAGGTGTCACACCTGGCCATATTGCTGGCCGTGACGCAGCCAACGGTCGAGCAGTGGGCTGACATGGTCCGGCCAGCGTGCCAGTAGTGCCTGGGCAGCATCACGCACCGCCGGTAGCAGATCGGCGTCGCGCATCAGGTCGGCGACCTTGAACTGCAGCAGGCCAGTCTGGCGTGTGCCGAGCATTTCGCCGGGTCCGCGCAGTTCTAGGTCTTTCTCGGCAATGATGAAGCCATCGTTGGTTTCCCGCATGATTCCCAGGCGTTCCCGGCCAATCTGCGACAGTGGCGGGTGATACAGCAACACGCAATGGCTTGCCGCGCTGCCCCGGCCAACCCGGCCGCGCAGCTGGTGCAGCTGTGCCAGGCCCAAACGCTCGGGGTTCTCGATGATCATCAGGCTGGCATTGGGCACGTCCACGCCGACCTCGATCACCGTAGTGGCGACCAGCAGTTGCAGGTTGCCTTGCTTGAACTCGGCCATGACCTCGGCCTTTTCTGCAGGCTTCATGCGGCCGTGAATCAGGCCCACGCGCAGTTCGCCGAGTGCGCTGCCGAGCTCTTCGAAAGTGCTTTCGGCCGCTTGGCAGGTCAGCTCTTCGGATTCTTCGATCAGCGTGCACACCCAGTAAGCCTGGCGCCCTTCGGCGCAGGCTGCTCGGACCCGCTCGACCACTTCGAAGCGGCGGCTGTCGGCTACCAGCACGGTGTTCACCGGCGTGCGCCCAGGCGGCAGCTCGTCGAGCACCGAGGTGTCGAGGTCGGCGTAGGCGCTCATGGCCAGGGTGCGCGGGATCGGTGTAGCGGTCATGATCAGCTGGTGCGGGCACAGCTCGCCGGCCACGCCTTTCTTGCGCAAGGCAAGGCGTTGTTGCACACCGAAGCGGTGCTGTTCGTCGATGATCGCCAGGGCCAGGTGCTTGAAGCGGACTTCCTCCTGGAACAGCGCGTGGGTACCGACCACCATTGGCGCGCCACCGGCTATCTGCTCCAGGGCACTGGCGCGGGCCTTGCCCTTGAGCTTGCCGGCCAGCCAGGCGACTTCGATCCCCAGCGGCTCAAGCCAGCGCTTGAAGGTGATGTAGTGCTGTTCGGCAAGGATCTCGGTGGGCGCCATCAGCGCCACCTGGTAGCCCGCCTCCAGCGCCTGCAGTGCAGCGAGGGCGGCGACCACGGTCTTACCGGCGCCGACATCGCCCTGAACCAGACGCATCATGGGCTCGTGCTGGCTGAGGTCATAGGCGATTTCGTTGGCCACGCGCTGCTGCGCCCCGGTCGGCCGGAAGCCCAGGTTTGCCAGGTATTGCGCCTGCAGGCGCTTGGCCTTCGGCAGTACCGGCGCGCGCAGGCTGCGCAGGCTCTCGCGCAGGCGTTGCTGCGACAGCTGGTGGGTCAGCAGCTCTTCGAAGGCCAGGCGGTGCTGGGCCCAGTGCTGACCCTCGGCGAGTTCGTCGAGATCGGCGTCGGCTGGCGGGTTGTGCAGGTAACGGATGGCATCGTCCAGCGGCGCCAGCTGGTAGTCGCGGGCCAATTCGTCGGGCAGCCAGTCCGGCAGACTGCGCGGGCCGAGCATGCCCAGGCTCTGCTGGCAGAGCAGGCGCAGGCGCTGTTGGGTGAGGCCTTCGGTGGACGGGTAGATCGGCGTCAGGGTCTGCTCGACCGGCGGTGCCGGCTCGTCGCCATTCAGCGCACGGTACTCCGGGTGGTAGATTTCCAGGCCCGAGGCACCGGGGCGGGCTTCGCCGTAGCAGCGCAGGTGGGTGCCACGCTTGAGGCCTTCCTTTTGCGCATTGCTGAAGTGGTAGAAGCGCAGGCTCAGCACGCCTGTGCCGTCACCCAGGCGTACCACCAGGCTGCGGCGCTTGCCCATGGTCACGTCGGCGCCGCTGACCACGCCTTCGATCACCGCGTCCTGGCCTGGGCGCAGCTGGCCGATCGGCACCACGCGAGTGCGGTCCTGGTAGCGCAGGGGCAGGTGGAACAGCACGTCCTGCAGGTTCTCCAGGCCGACCTTGGCGAGCTTCTCCGCCATGGCATCGCCTACGCCCTTGAGCGCCGTGACCGAGACCTTCGACAGCTCAGTCATGGATCAGGCCGGTTGTTCCACGGGCGGCTTGGCCACCGAGCAGAGACGGATCGAGTCGGCAAGGATCTCGATCGCCTTCGGCCGCGGGAAGCTGGCGCGCCAGGCGATGGCCACGGTACGGAACGGCGCTGGCGGGGTAAGTGGACGCACTTCGATGACCCCGGGCGCATAGTGATGACTGTGCACGGCCGAGAGTGGAAGGATCGACACCCCCAGGCCCGAAGCGACCATATGGCGGATGGTTTCCAGCGAGCTGGACTCGACCGTGGTGTGCTTGGCGCCATCGCCACCTTTGTTCAGCGTCGGGCAGGCTTCCAGCACCTGATCGCGGAAGCAGTGACCCTCGCCGAGCAGCAGCAGGCTCTTGTCGTTGAGCATGGCAGTGTCGATGGTCTTTTTCGCCGTCCACGGGTGGTCGGCCGGCATTAATGCACAGAAGGGCTCGTCATACAGCGGCAGGGTCAGCACATCGGCTTCATTGAACGGCAGGGCGATGATCACCGCGTCCAGTTCGCCGTTGCGCAGCTTCTCGCGCAGCACGTGGGTGAAGTTTTCTTCGATGTACAGCGGCATCTGCGGTGCAACCCGATGCAGCTGTGGAATGAGGTGCGGGAAAAGGTATGGGCCGACAGTGTAGATGGCGCCGACCTTGAGCGGGGCGGTCAGTTGGTTCTTGCCGGCCTGGGCCAATTCGCGAATGCCTTGGGCCTGCTCCAGCACCTTCTGCGCCTGGGCAACAATGCTTTCGCCGACCGGGGTCAGGCGCACCGCGCTCTTGCTGCGCTCGAAGATCAGCACGCCCAGCTCGTCCTCAAGCTTCTTCACGCCGACCGACAGGGTCGGCTGGCTGACGTGGCAGCGCTCGGCAGCATGGCCGAAGTGCTGCTCCTGGGCGAGCGTGACGATGTAGCGTAATTCTGTGAGGGTCATAACGTGCGTCCATGAAGTTGCGGCCCCAGCATAGCGGCTGCAATCGATAGACGCACGTTATCAGACTTGCCGATTTGTGACAGAAACAAAAGTATCAGCGACGGTCCAGGGAGTAGACGAACGGTGCCACTACTTCGATTGTGCCATTGGTCAGCAACTCGGCTGGCGGCTTGGGTACCGTGCCTGCGCGGCGGATCATTTCCATGGTCGCCCGGTCCAGGGCCGCGCTGCCGGAGCCGCCTGCCATGGAGTAGGAAACCACCTTGCCTTCGGCATCGACCACGAAGCGCAAGCGGTTGATGCCTTGCAGGCCACGACGGCGCGCGTCCTCCGGGTAGCGCTTGTACTTCGCCAGATGGCGCAGCAGGTCGCTCTGCCAGGTTGGCAGCGCCTGGCTGTTGGCGGCGATGCTTGGCGCCGGTGCCGCCGACTTTTGCGGTGGCGTGTTGCTTGGCGGCGTGTCGGCTACCTGTTCCTTGGCCGGTGGCTCGTCTTTCGGCGGCTCAGGCTTCTTCTCAGGCTTCGGTGGCTGAGGCTTGGGCTTCGGCTTGGGCGGCTTGGCGATGGCGATCTTCGGTTTCGGCGCCTCGACCAGCTTTGGCAACGGCGGCTCTTCGACCGGTGCCGGTGGCTGTGGGGCGGCTTTCGGTGGTGGCGGCGGCGCGGGCTCGGGTAGCGGCGCCAGCTCGACCATCATGGCTGCCGGGGGCAGCTCGATGGCCTGGGGCACCGACCAGTTGAGGGTCAGCAGCACGGCGACCACGTGCACGCCCAGCACGATCGCCAGGCTGCCACCGTAGCGCGCCACGGTTGAGCGCGGTTTCGTCATTTCTTGGCTGCCGTCTCGAGACCTACCAGACCGACCTTGAGGTAGCCGGCCGCGCGCATGGTGTTCATCACTTCCATCAGGTCACCGTAATCCACGCCCTTGTCGGCCTGGAAGAAGATGGTGGTTTCCTTGTCACCCTTGGTCTTGGCGTCGAGCATCGGGCCAAGCTGTGCGGGGGCAGGTACCTGATCGTCGCCGACATACAGCTTCTGGTCGGCCTTGACGCTGACGAACACCGGTTTCTCGGGCCTCGGCGCCGGCTTGGCGGTCGAAGCCGGCAGGTCGACCTTGATGTCGACCGTGGCCAAGGGGGCTGCGACCATGAAGATGATCAGCAGCACCAGCATCACGTCGATGAACGGCGTAACGTTGATTTCGTGGTTTTCGGCGAGGTCATCGCCACCTTCGTTGAGATGCAGGCCCATGGCTTACCCCACTTTCACCATGTGCGGGGCGGCGCGCTCGCTGCCTTGGTGGTCCAGATCACGGCTGACCAGCAGCAGTACCTGGGCGGATGCGTCGGACACCTGTGCCTTGTAGCCCGCGATGGAGCGGGCGAAGACGTTGTAGATGACCACGGCCGGGATCGCTGCGACCAGACCCAGGGCGGTGGCCAGCAGGGCTTCGGCGATACCAGGGGCTACTACGGCCAGGTTGGTGGTCTGGGTCTTGGCGATGCCGATGAAGCTGTTCATGATGCCCCACACGGTACCGAACAGGCCTACGAACGGCGCAGTGGAGCCGATGGTGGCGAGCACGCCGGTGCCGTTGCTCATGGTGCGACCGCTGGCAGCTACCAGGCGCTCCAGGCGGAAGCTGACGCGTTCCTTGATGCCTTCCTTCTCGCGGGCATTGGCCGACAGGCGCATTTCCTCGAGGGCGTCGTGGACCAGGGTGTGGGCCAGGGTGCCTTCTTTATTGGAAACATCGCTGGCTTCTTTCAGGCTGACCGACTTCTTCAGTGCGGCAATCTCGCCACGCAGGCGACGCTTGGCGCCCATCAGCTCGAAGCCCTTGGCGATCCAGATGGTCCAGGTGATGATCGAGGCGATGGCCAGGCCGATCATCACGATTTTGACGACGATATCGGCGTTCTTGTACATGCCCCACGGGGACAGGTCGTGCGCCATGCCCAGCGAGGTGTCTTCAACCAGTGCCTGAACGGCCGGGTCGGCGGCGGCAGGTGCATCGACCGGAGTCACGGCCTGGCCTTCGACACCAGCCGGTGCCGGAGTGGCCGGAGCGGCAGCAGCAGCCGGGGTGGCGGCGCTGGCGTTTGGCTCATCGGCCATGGCCAGCGGGGCCAGCACCAGGCTGAACATCAGCGCGGCGATGGCGCGCCAGGCGCGCGACGGGGTTGGCGAAGCGGAAGGTTGAGTACGTGTCATGCTGGCCGGACCTGATGAAGAAGAAAGTGAGCGTTCTCCAAGGCCTCGAGATAGGCCGAGAACAGATAGGGGTGCCATTATTGCAAGTAATTCTTGTTAACAAAAGTAATCTTGTTGCTTTTTTCACCTATGGTCTAGCCGCCTATCGTGTAATACGGATAGCCTGATCCTTTGGTCTAGGGAGTTTTGTGATGTCAGACCTTTCAGCAATTATCGTGGGATGTGGTGATGTAGGCGGCCGTTTGGCCCGCCAACTGCTGGCTAAAGGCTGGCAAATTAGTGGCTTGCGCCGCTCGGTCGAGCAGTTGCCAGAGGGTGTCTCGCCTATCGCCGCGGATCTTTCCGATCCCGCCATCCCCCCGTCGTGGCCGCAGCGTTCGCCGGACTATCTGGTGTATTGCGTGGCCGCCAGCCAGCACGACGAGGCAGGCTATCAGGCGGCCTATGTCGACGGTTTGCGTCATGTGCTGGCTTGGCTGGCCGAGCGCGGCCAGCGCCCGCGGCGTTTGCTGTTCGTCTCCAGCAGCAGCGTGTTTGCGCAAAAGGATGGGGAATGGATCGACGAAACTGCCGCCACCGAGCCTGCAGGTTATTCCGGGAAGGTGATGCTGGAGGCCGAAGGGTTGGCGCTGGCAAGTGGCATTCCCGCCAGCGTGATTCGCCTGACCGGCATCTACGGCCCGGGACGCGAGTGGTTGTTGAGCCAGGTGCGCCAAGGCTACCGCGTGGCAGAAGAGCCGCCGCTCTATGGCAACCGGATTCATGCAGAAGATGCTGCGAGCCTGTTGGCGTACCTGCTGCAGGCTGACGCCGATGGCGTGGCGCTGGAGGATTGCTACATCGGCGTCGACGACGACCCAGCGCCGCTGGCCGATGTGGTGGCTTGGTTGCGCGCCTATATGGGCGTCACCGAGTGGTCCGATGAGCAGCGGGTGCGGCGTACCGGCAGCAAACGTTGCAGCAATGCCCGGGTGCGGGCGTTGGGCTGGGCGCCGCAGTATCCGAGCTACAAGGAAGGCTATGCGGCCATCCTGAAGGGCAAGCGCTGAAACCTACAGGCTTGGTGCGGTCTTCGTAGGAGCGGCCTTGCCGGGACGCCGGACCGGTCGGAAAGGGCCGCAAAGCGGCCCCCAAATTGATGCTTGAATGCAAATATCGCGGGGCTGCTGTGCAGCCCTTTCCGACCGGTCCGGCGTCCCGGCAAGGCCGCTCCTACAAAGACCGCGCCCGGAATGGAGAGGAGCTTCAGTCCCGCTCCAGCACCCACTGCTGAGTACCGGCCGTCAGCTGCGGAATCTCGTCTGCCTGGGCAGTATTCACCGCCTGGAAGATCGCCAGCTTGTCGCCATCCCGCTTGAAGATGAACGGTGCGCCGCGCTGGTTGCGCTCCAGCCACAGGCTGTCGTTGTTGCCACCCATGCTGGCGCAGTCGCCGGCCAGGCACAGGGCGAAACGGTCCGGGCCAGGCAGGCCGGTAACGCTGCCGGTATCGCTGAAGTGCACGGTGGCGCCTTTGCCCTGGCCTTCGATGATCTTCCAGTCGCCACCGAGGTAAGCCTGGTACAGCGCCTTCTCGAAGCTGCCGCCTAATGGCGCATTGCCGGGCTGCTTGGCGCGAACGAAGGTCTGCTCGGCACCGTTCTGGGCAGTGGCTTTCAATTCATCGCCATCGAGTTCGAGCTGTTCGGTCTGGCCACCTTCGAAGCTGGCCTGCCAGTGTTTCTGGTTGGCGCTCAGCTGGCCGTCGGCAGCTTCGAAACCATTGCTGAAGCTGGCCTGCTGGTTGGCGACATCGAGCTTCCACTCGAAAACCGGGCCGTGCTCGTTCAGGGCCTGGCGCAGGCTGCCGCCTTTGCTGGCGGCCTTGATGGCGGCCTGGTTGATCCAGGTACCATTGAAATCTTCGGGTTTGTGGCTGGCGCAGCCGCCCAGAAGCAGGGCTGCCAGCGCGAGGGGCAGTGCTTGACGCATGACGGGATAACCTTGCAGAAGAGGGTGACGGGCAGGGCGCCCGTCACCAGGGGCATCATTCGATGACCAGGATGGCGTCCATTTCGACCTGGGCGCCTTTCGGCAGCGCAGCCACGCCGATGGCGGCGCGGGCTGGGTATGGCTGTTCGAAGTAGCGGCCCATCACTTCGTTGACCTTGGCGAAGTGGCTCAGGTCGGTGAGGAAGATGTTCAGCTTGACGATGTCCTTGAACGAACCGCCAGCCGCTTCAGCTACGGCCTTGAGGTTCTCGAACACCTGTACGGTCTGGGCTTCGAAGCCTTCGACCAGCTCCATGGTCTTTGGGTCCAGTGGGATCTGCCCCGACATGTAGACGGTGTTGCCGGCCTTGATCGCCTGGGAGTAGGTGCCGATAGCGGCAGGGGCCTTGTCGCTGTTGATTACGGTCTTGCTCATGATGACTCCTTGCGGTTGGCGGACTACGTACGCATGCGGGTGATGCGGACCACGCCGGTCAAGGTACGCAGCTTCTTGATCACACGCGCCAGGTGCACACGATCGTGCACGCTGATCACCAGTTGGACCACGCTGATACGGCCGTCGCGTTCGTCCATGCTGATCTTCTCGATGTTGCCGTCGGCAGCGTTGACGCTGCTGGCCAGCAAGGCGATCAGGCCGCGCTGGTGTTCAAGCTCGACACGCAGCTCGACGTTGAATTCGCCAGCGATGTCCTTGGCCCAGGAGAGTTGTACGCACTTTTCCGGGTTGTGGCGGATTTCGCTGATGTTGCGGCAGTTTTCCAGGTGCACGACCATGCCCTTGCCCGCCGACAGGTGGCCGACGATCGGATCGCCCGGGATTGGCGTACAGCACTTGGCGTAGCTCAGCACCAGGCCTTCGGTGCCGCGGATCGCCAGCGGGCCTTCCGGCGCCGGCAGCTGTTCGCCTTCGGCCGACAGCAGGCGACGGGCGACCACGTAGGCCATGCGGTTGCCCAAGCCAATGTCTTCGAGCAAGTCTTCGATGAGCTCCAGGCGGTACTCGGCAAGAATCGCCTGAATGCGCTCCTGAGGGATTTTCTCCAGGCTGCTGTCGAAGCCGGTCAGTACCTTGTTCAGCAGGCG
The DNA here is from genome assembly GCF_001320205.1 of Pseudomonas sp. NBRC 111123. Taxonomy (NCBI): domain Bacteria; kingdom Pseudomonadati; phylum Pseudomonadota; class Gammaproteobacteria; order Pseudomonadales; family Pseudomonadaceae; genus Pseudomonas; species Pseudomonas sp. NBRC 111123. The sequence continues at coordinate 43,930 of NZ_BCAZ01000002.1, read as the reverse complement.
CTCGCCGAGGCTGATCGACTCGGAGCGACGCTGCTGCTTGAGGGCGTGGCGAATGTGCGTACGCGCCTTGCCGGTGACCACGAAATTGAGCCAGGCCGGATTTGGCCGTGCGCCCGGTGCGCTGACGATTTCCACCGTCGAACCGCTTTGCAGCGGTTCGGACAGCGGCGCCAGGCGGCGGTTGATGCGGCAGGCGATGCAGCTGTTGCCAACGTCGGTGTGCACCGCGTAAGCGAAGTCGACGGCGGTGGAGCCTTTGGGCAGCTCCATGATCCGGCCTTTGGGTGTGAACACATAGACCTCGTCCGGGAACAGGTCGATCTTCACGCTTTCGATGAATTCCAGCGAGTTGCCAGCACGTTGCTGCAGTTCGAGGATGCCCTTGACCCACTGACGCGCCCGGGCATGGCTGCCCTTGGGTTGCTCGTCCTCGTTGGACTTGTACAGCCAGTGCGCGGCAATGCCGTTGTTGGCCATCTCTTCCATCTCGCGGGTGCGGATCTGGATTTCGATGGGCACGCCGTGCATGCCGAACAGCGTGGTGTGCAACGACTGGTAGCCGTTGGCCTTGGGAATCGCGATGTAATCCTTGAAGCGACCGGGCAGCGGCTTGTACAGGTTGTGCACGGCGCCGAGCACGCGGTAGCAGGTGTCGACCTTGTCGACGATGATGCGGAAGGCGTACACGTCCATGATCTCGTTGAAGGCGCGGCGTTTGCCACGCATCTTCTTGTAGATGCCATAGAGGTGTTTCTGCCGGCCGCTGACCTCGCCCTGGATGCCGTCCGCGGCCAGGCAGTTGGCCAGCGAGTGCTCGATCTTGGCGACGATCTCTTTACGGTTGCCGCGTGCGCTCTTCACCGCCCGATGGATCAGCGAGGACCGCATCGGGTGCATGGCCTTGAAGCCAAGGTCTTCGAACTCCACGCGCACCGTGTGCATACCCAGGCGGTTGGCGATGGGGGCGTAGATCTCAAGGGTTTCCTTGGCGATGCGCCGGCGTTTTTCGCCAGACAGCACTTCCAGGGTGCGCATGTTGTGCAGGCGGTCGGCCAGCTTGACCAGGATCACGCGGATATCGCGGGCCATGGCCATGGCCATCTTCTGGAAGTTTTCGGCCTGCGCTTCGGCCTTGGTCTCGAAGTTCATCTGGGTCAGCTTGCTGACCCCATCGACCAGTTCGGCCACGGTCTCGCCAAACTGCTGGCAGAGGGCTTCCTTGGCGATGCCGGTGTCTTCGATCACGTCGTGCAGCATGGCTGCCATCAGGCTCTGATGGTCCATGTGCATGTCGGCGAGGATGCTGGCCACGGCCAGCGGATGGGTCACGTAGGGCTCGCCGCTGCGGCGGCGCTGCCCGTCGTGTGCCTGTTCGGCGTAGAAATAGGCACGGCGAACCAGGTTGACCTGTTCGGGGCCCAGGTAGGTCGACAGCCGTTCGGCTAAGGCTTCTATGCCCGGCATGGTTTCACCTCTTGCCGAGGAAGAGGGCCTTGTGCCGCGCGACGTCGACAGGGCATCGATCAGACAGCCTCGTTGGACTCGTCCTCGAACGCGGCGAAGACCGGATCCTCGGTAACGATCTCTTCGGCGGCGATGAACTCAGGGGTAACGATACCTTCGGCGATTTCGCGCAGGGCGACCACGGTCGGCTTGTCGTTTTCCCATGCTACGCGCGGCTCTTTGCCGCCGGTAGCCAGCTGACGGGCGCGCTTGGTCGAGAGCATGACCAGCTCAAAACGGTTATCCACGTGTTCCAGGCAGTCTTCAACAGTTACGCGGGCCATGGTCTTCCTCAGTAGCAAATGCGGTGGGCGTGCAGCCCAATATGGGCAGGCGGACTCGATAGTTTAAAAAATCACCAGCCAATAGGGAAGCGCTGTTTTGCCGGGCGGTCGCCTTCGAGCCCTGTGTCGGCTTATTCGCGGACAAGCCCGCTCCCACAGGAATGATGCGTTGCTCACCAGCACCGCTCACCCTATGGGAGCGGGCCCGCCCGCGAAAGGGCCGGAACAGACACCCTCGATACTTGACTCCGACGATAACCTCAGAGCATTGCATCCCGCAACCGCGGCGTCAGTTCTTCGAACAACGTCTGCACCGACCGCAACGCCCGGCAGTCCGGCCGGGTCAGCAGCCACAACTGTGTATCGCATCCGGGCAACGGCCCGCTCAACGCATCCACTCCCGGCAAGGCATCGACCATATAGTCAGGCAGTGCCGCCACGCCCAGCCCGGTGCTCACCAGTTGGGCGATGGTCGACATGCCGCTGCACTGGTAGCGCGGGCTCAGCCCTGGATACTGCTGGTTGCGCCAGACCACGGTCGGGTGGTCCTGCATCGAGTCGTCCGGGGCGATCCACGGCACGCTGGTGGCCGACGCGTTCAAGCGCTCGCGCCATTGTGGCTGACCGCAGATCACATAGGAGGTGGAGCCCAGGCAACGCCCTACCAGATGCTCTGGCGGCGTGTTGGTCAGGCGCAAGGCGATGTCGGCATCGCGCCGGCTGAGGTTGGCAAAGGTGTTGGAGGTGCCCATTTCCAGCGACAACGCCGGGTAGTTGGGCATGAACGCGGCCAGTGCCGGCAGCAGCAGGCTGTGCATCACTGCCTCGGTGCAGGTCAGGCGTACTGTGCCGCTGACCACCTGCTCACCGCTGGTCATGGCGATACGTGCGGCATCCAGCGCCTGCTCGGCGCGCTCGGCCTGCTCGGCCAGGGCCTGGGCCGTGTCGGTCGGCAGGTAACCCTTGCGGCTTTTCACGAACAGCGCGGTGCCTAGCGCCGACTCCAGCCGGCGAATCGAGCGGAACACGGTCGAAACGTCGACCTTGAGCAGTTCGGCGGCCTTGGCCAATGAGCGCCCGCGTTCCAGTGCCAGGACCAGGGAGAGGTCGGCGTGGGTAATTTGATATTGCATTGGTGCACGCTCTGCTTGCCGAATTGCCAATGTCTGTTGCGTGAGGGCCATTTTATAGTGAAACGGCCCCCGGGAATCAATGCGCCCGGTCGGGTAACCAATCCCCACGATGGGAAAGTGAAAAGAACAACAGCTGCAACCATCGTCGCCCGTGAGGCGCCAGCCGTATCCCCACATCGCCGCAGCAAATCATAGGATGTAAGCCATGACGTCGGTCACCCCGTGCGCCAGTACTTCCAGCGAGATGAATGACTTCCTTCAGGCCCATCCGGATACGCAGTACGTCGACCTGCTGATTTCCGACATGAACGGCGTGGTACGCGGCAAGCGCATCGAGCGCGCCAGCCTGCACAAGGTGTACGAGAAGGGTATCAACCTGCCAGCCTCGTTGTTCGCCCTCGACATCAATGGCTCGACCGTGGAAAGCACCGGGCTGGGCCTGGACATCGGCGACGCTGACCGTATCTGTTTCCCGATTGCCGGCACGCTGTCGGACGAGCCGTGGCAGAAGCGCCCCACCGCACAGCTGCTGATGACCATGCACGAACTCGACGGTGAGCCATTCTTCGCCGACCCACGCGAAGTGCTGCGTCAGGTGGTGAGCAAGTTCGACGCCATGGGCCTGGATATCTGCGCCGCGTTCGAGCTGGAGTTCTACCTGATCGACCAGGATAACCTCAACGGCCGCCCGCAGCCGCCACGTTCGCCTATCTCGGGCAAGCGCCCGCAGTCGACCCAGGTGTACCTGATCGACGACCTCGACGAATACGCCGACTGCCTCCAGGACATGCTCGAAGCGGCCAAGGAGCAAGGCCTGCCAGCCGATGCCATCGTCAAGGAAAGCGCCCCGGCGCAGTTCGAGGTCAACCTGCACCACGTCGCTGACCCGCTCAAGGCCTGCGACTACGCGATCCTGCTCAAGCGCCTGATCAAGAACGTCGCCTACGACCATGAAATGGACACCACCTTCATGGCCAAGCCCTACCCGGGCCAGGCGGGCAACGGCCTGCACGTGCACATCTCGCTGCTGGACAAGAAAACCGGCAAGAACATCTTCGCCCATGAAGACCCGCTGCAAAGCGACGCCCTGCGCCACGCCATCGGTGGTGTGCTGGAGACCATGCCGGCGTCGATGGCCTTCCTGTGCCCGAACATCAACTCCTACCGCCGCTTCGGCGCACAGTTCTACGTGCCTAATGCGCCGAGCTGGGGCCTGGACAACCGCACCGTAGCTATTCGCGTGCCGACCGACAGCAGCGAAAACGTGCGCATCGAGCACCGTGTGGCTGGCGCCGATGCCAACCCGTACCTGATGTTGGCGGCGATCCTGGCCGGCATCCACCACGGCCTGACCAGCAAGATCGAGCCGGGTGCACCGATCGAAGGCAACGCCTACGAACAGCTGGAGCAGAGCCTGCCGAACAACCTGCGCGACGCCCTGCGTGCGCTGGATGACAGCGAAGTCCTCAACCAATACATCAGCCCGGACTACATCGATATCTTCGTGGCCTGCAAGGAAAGTGAGCTGGCCGAGTTCGAAGTTTCGATTTCCGACCTCGAGTACAACTGGTACCTGCACACGGTGTAAGCCCATGAGCGCAATTGCGGTCCCCTTGATTGGTATCAGCGCCTGCCGCCAGCAGGTGGGGAAGAACTCGTCGCACACAGTGGGCGACAAGTATGTCGAGGCGGCGGGCTTTGCCGGGCTGCCGCTGATTTTGCCGGCCCGCGACGGTGGCAGCGACACCCAGGCGCTGCTGGCCCGGCTCGATGGCATTGTTTTCACAGGCTCGCCTTCAAATATCGAGCCGCATCATTACAATGGCGCCGCCAGCGCCGAAGGGACCCGACACGACCTTGCCAGAGACCGGCTGACCCTGCCGTTGCTGCAGGCGGCGATTGCCGCCGGCGTGCCGGTCTTCTGCATCTGTCGTGGTTTCCAGGAGCTGAATGTGGCCCTTGGCGGTAGCCTGCACCAGCGCGTGCAGGAGCTGCCCGGCTACCTGGACCACCGTGAACCTGAAGACGCACCGCTGGAGGTGCAATACGGCCCTCGTCATCCTGTCAGCGTTACGCCTGGCGGGTTGTTCGAGCGCCTGGGCCTGGCTGCGCAGTTCGAGGTCAACTCGTTGCACAGCCAGGGCATCGACCGCCTGGCCCAGGGCCTGCGGGTCGAGGCACGGGCCCCGGATGGCCTGATCGAAGCGGTGTCGATGCCTGACGCACCGGGCTTTGTGCTTGGTGTGCAGTGGCACCCGGAATGGCGTTTCGCCGACAACCCGGTCTCAAGGCGCCTTTTCCAGGCGTTCTGCGAGGCCTGCATTGCCCATGCTGCACGGGAGGTCTGACAGCACGTCAGCCAAAAGTCCGGGATGACTCACCCCCGTCAGTGCGCTTTCAATGAGTGGAAGCAGGCCTTGGGATCAGGGCCTGTGAAAACAATTCCAATAGTTACGGCAAAAACTCATGAGCAATTACACAGAAGCCGGCCGCCCACCCGATGTGGCCGACTCGGGCAGCACTCAACGCAGCAAAGGCCTGGCCAAGGGCCGTCTTGGCCTGCTGGCCAGCGTGGTGCTGGGCATTTCCACCATTGCCCCGGTCTACACCCTGACCGGCGCCCTTGGCCCGACCGTACGTGAGGTCGGTGCTCATCTTCCTGCCGTGTTCATCGTCGGCTTCCTGCCCATGCTGCTGGTAGCCCTGGGCTATCGCGAGCTGAATTCGGCCGAGCCGGACAGCGGCACTTCGTTTACCTGGTCGGCCCGCGCCTTTGGCCCGATGATCGGCTGGATCGGTGGCTGGGGGCTGGTCGTTGCCACCACCATCGTGTTGTCCAACCTGGCGGGCGTTGCCGTCGACTTCTTCTACCTGTTCCTCAGCCAGATCACCGGCCACCACGAGCTGGCGGCCCTGGCAGACAACCTGTTGATCAATATCGCCACCTGTTGCGTGTTCATAGCCCTGGCGGTGTGGATCTGCTGCCGGGGCATGGCCACCACCATGACCGTGCAGTACGGGCTGGTGGCGTTACAGCTGATGGTATTGCTCGGCTTTGCCTTCGCAGCCTTCGGCGGTACCACCGCGCCGCCGCCGCTGGAGTTCGATTTCGCCTGGTTCAACCCGTTCGGTGTCGAGTCGTTCTCGGCCTTTGCTGCGGGGCTGTCACTGTCGATCTTCATTTTCTGGGGCTGGGACGTGTGCCTGACCGTCAGCGAAGAGTCGATCGGCAGCGACGAAGTGCCGGGCAAGGCGGCGACCTGGACGGTGCTGCTGATCCTTGGCCTGTATCTGGTCACCGCCATCGCCACCTTGCAGTTCGCTGGCATCAGCGAGCATGGCCTGGGGCTGAACAACCCGCGTATCCAGGAAAACGTGTTCGCTCACCTGGCCGGTCCGGTGATGGGGCCGCTGGCGATCCTGATGTCGATTGCGGTACTGGCAAGCACCGCGGCGTCGCTGCAGTCGACCTTCGTGTCGCCGGCGCGCACGCTGTTGGCCATGGGTTACTACGGTGCGGTGCCGCAGAAATTCGCCAGCGTCTGCCCGCGCTCGCAGACCCCGCGTTACGCGACCATCTGCGCTGGTGTGGCGGCGGGCCTGTTCTACGTGACCATGCGTACCCTGAGCGAGAACGTGCTGGCTGACACCATCACGGCGCTGGGCATGATGATCTGCTTCTACTACTCGCTGACAGCGTTCGCTTGCGTCTGGTACTTCCGCGACAGCCTGTTCGGCAGCCTGCGCCACTTCTTCATGCGTGGCCTGTGCCCGCTGGTGGGAGGGGTGATCCTGTCGGTGATCTTCGTGCGCACGGCCATCGACAGCGCCTCGCCGGATTTCGGCAGTGGCTCGCATGTGGCGGGGTTGGGGTTGGTATTCGTGATTGCGGCGATCATTTCGGCACTGGGGATCGTGCTGATGATGATTTCGCGGATGCGCGCGCCGGCCTACTTCCTGGGGGCTACTCTGCGCCAGCAGGCCACCTTGCCATTGCAGGAATAATTTTGGGGGCGCTTTGCGCCCCTTTCGCGACACAAGGCCGCTCCTACAGGCGATCGCATCAGCCGATGCTGACACGGTCCCTTGTAGGAGCGGCCTTGTGTCGCGAAAGGGCTGCAAAGCAGCCCCCATCAGTCTTCAGGCGAGCAATTCTTCCAGCAGGCCACTGTGGCGCTGCTGCTGCTTCTTCAGCAGCAGGCGATTGGCCACGAACACTGCCTTCAATTCCTCCAGCGCCACGTCGAAGTCGTCATTGATGATGACGTACTCATACTCGTCGTAGTGCTCCATCTCGCTGACAGCTTCCTTCATGCGGCCAGCGATGATCTCTTCGCTGTCCTGGCCACGGCCGTCCAGACGCTCGCGCAGGGCCTGCTGGCTTGGCGGCAGGATGAACACAGAACGTGCCTCGGGCATCAGCTTGCGCACCTGCTGGGCGCCTTGCCAGTCGATCTCGAGGATCAGGTCGTTCCCTTGGTCCAGCACTTCTTGCAGCGCGCTGCGCGAAGTGCCATAGAAATTGCCAAACACCTCGGCGTGCTCGAGGAAGTCACCCTGGGTGATCAGCCCCTTGAAATCGTCATGGCTGACGAAGTGGTAGTTCACGCCGTGCTGCTCGCCCGGGCGCATGGCGCGGGTGGTGTGCGATACAGAGACGCTGACGCGGGGGTCGGCCTTGATCAGGGCGGTGACCAGGCTGGTCTTGCCGGCGCCGGACGGTGCCGAAACGATATAGAGGGTGCCGCTGCTTTGATTCATGGTCGGGGTGGCCTTACTCGATGTTCTGTACTTGTTCACGCATCTGTTCGATCAACACCTTCAGGTTGACCGCCGCTTGCGTGCTGCGTGGGTCGAAGGCCTTGGAGCCCAGGGTGTTGGCTTCGCGGTTGAGCTCCTGCATCAGGAAGTCCAGGCGCCGACCGGCGGCGCCCCCGGACTTGAGCACCCGGCGCACTTCGTTGACGTGAGTGCTGAGGCGGTCCAGCTCTTCGGCAACGTCGCTCTTCTGTGCCAGCAGTACCATCTCCTGTTCCAGGCGCTGCGGGTCAAGCTCGGCCTTGAGGTCACCGAAGCGGTCGATGATCTTCTGCCGCTGGGCAGCGAGCATCTGTGGCACCAGGGCGCGCAAGGTGGTGACCTCGGTGGTCATGCTGTCCAGGCGTTCGTTGATCAGCCGGGCCAGTTCCTGGCCTTCGCGCAGGCGCCCGGCCTTGAGCTCGGCCAAGGCCTCGTCGAACAGCGCCACGGCTTCGGCATTCAGGGCCTGCGGGTCAGTGGCGTCGGCTACCAGCACGCCGGGCCAGGACAGCACCTCCAGCGGGTTGAGGGCAGCTGGCTGCTTGATCAGGCCGGCGACCTCTTCGGCAGCGGCGACCAGCTGCGCGGCGCGCTCGCGGTCGACCCTGAGCGGCTTGCCGTTGCTGTCTTCGTGCAGGCGCAGGGTGCATTCGACCTTGCCACGCGACAGGCCCTGGCGCAGGCCTTCACGTACCGCGCCTTCGAGGTCGCGCAGGGCGTCCGGCAGGCGCAGGTGAGGCTCAAGGTAACGGTGGTTGACCGAGCGCAATTCCCAGACCAGCGTGCCTTGGCTGCCTGCGCGCTCGACACGAGCAAAAGCGGTCATGCTGTGCACCATGGGAAGTACCTCGCGTAAATGAATTGAAGGCGCGGGATTGTAGCGCAGTGCGCACGTGGCGCCCAATCCGCCCATGTTACAGAGCGCGTGCTGGCGAGTGGGAAAAGGCGACAGGCTGCCGGGAGCGCGACAATAGGCATGTCCTCTGTGGGCGACGGGCTCTATAATGGCGGGCAGATTCAAAGTCCCAGTACAGGTATCCCAGATGAAACGTCCAAGTGGTCGCGCCGCCGATCAGCTCCGCTCGATCCGCATCACCCGCAACTACACCAAGCACGCCGAAGGGTCGGTACTGGTCGAGTTCGGTGACACCAAGGTCATCTGCACGGTCAGCGTCGAAAACGGCGTACCGCGCTTCCTCAAAGGCCAGGGCCAAGGCTGGCTGACCGCCGAGTACGGCATGCTGCCGCGGTCCACCGGTGAACGTAACCAGCGCGAAGCCAGCCGTGGCAAGCAAGGCGGCCGTACCCTGGAGATCCAGCGCCTGATCGGCCGGTCGCTGCGTGCCGCGCTGGACATGAGCAAGCTCGGTGACATCACGCTGTACATCGACTGCGACGTGATCCAGGCCGATGGCGGTACCCGCACCGCTTCGATCACCGGCGCCATGGTCGCCCTGTGCGACGCCCTGGCCGTGATCAAGAAGCGCGGTGGCCTGAAGGCCGGCAACCCGCTCAAGCACATGATCGCTGCCGTATCGGTGGGCATGTACCAGGGCGAGGCGGTACTCGACCTGGATTACCTGGAAGACTCGGCTGCTGAAACCGACCTGAACGTGGTCATGACCAGCGCCGGTGGTTTCATCGAAGTACAGGGTACCGCCGAAGGTGCGCCGTTCCAGCCTGAAGACTTCAACGCCATGCTGGCGCTGGCGCACAAAGGCATGACCGAGATCTTCGAACTGCAGAACGCCGCCTTGGCCGACTGATTTTGATCTGATCTGAAAAAGCTGGGGCCGCTGCGCGGCCCTTTCGCGACACAAGGCCGCTCCTACAAGCGATCGCGTCAAGACGGACTGATGCGATTCTTGTAGGAGCGGCCTTGTGTTGCGAAAGGGCTGCGAAGCGGCCCCAATGCTTTTTAGATGGTCAACGTCCAGTCATAGTCGACGATCAGCGGCGCATGCTGAGAGAAGCGCGGCTGACGCGGCAGGCGGGCATTGCGCACAAAGCGGCGCAGGCCCGGCGTGAGGATCTGGTAGTCGAACCGGTAGCCCAGGTTGAGCATCTCGGCCTGTTCGTTGTCCGGCCACCAGCTGTACTGGTCGCCTTCACGGCTGACTTCGCGCAGGGCATCTACATAGCCCATGTCGCCGGTGATCGCATCCATCCACGCCCGCTCTGGCGGCAGGAAGCCTGGCGACTGCTGGCTGTCACGCCAGTTCTTGATGTCGAGCTTCTGCTGCGCCACATAGAACGAGCCGCAATAGATGTATTCGCGACGCTTGCGACGCTGCTTGTCCAGGTACTTGGCGAAGTCGTCCATCAACTTGAATTTCTGGTTCAAGTCTTCGTCGCCGTTCATACCCGAAGGCAGCAGCAGGCTGGCAATACTGACTTTGTCGAAATCTGCTTGCAGATAACGCCCGTAGCGGTCGGCTGTCTCGAAACCCAGGCCGGTGATGACTGCCTTGGGCTGCATGCGCGAGTAAAGTGCCACGCCACCTTGGGCGGGTACCTCCGCATCGCAGGCATAAAGGAAATAGCCATCGAGCTGGAAAGCTGGGTCGTCGAGTTCAAAGGCCGAGGCGCGGGTATCCTGAAGGCAGATGACGTCGGCATTCTGGGCTTGCAACCAGCTGAGCAATCCACGCTCGGCCGCAGCCTGAATGCCATTCACGTTCACACTGATGATCCGCATAAATGGCCCCAAAAATCTCGTGCGTGTATGATACCCGAGCTCAACCCATTTAGCTAAATCCGTGGTGTCCGGGACCTTACATGCAGCCGTATCAGCGCGACTTCATCCGTTTTGCCATCGATCGCGGCGTGCTGCGCTTCGGTGAATTCACCCTGAAATCGGGGCGTACCAGCCCGTATTTCTTCAATGCCGGCCTGTTCAACACCGGTTCCGCCCTTGCGCAACTGGGCCGTTGCTACGCGGCAGCCATCGTCGACAGCAAGATCCCGTTCGACGTGCTGTTCGGCCCAGCCTACAAGGGTATTCCCCTGGCGGCGACCACTGCCGTGGCCCTGGCCGACCAGCATCAGCTCGACGTGCCTTGGTGCTTCAACCGCAAGGAAGCCAAGGATCATGGCGAAGGTGGCAGCCTGGTGGGCGCGCCGTTGGCCGGTGATGTGCTGATCATCGACGATGTGATCACTGCCGGTACCGCCATTCGCGAGGTCATGCAGATCATCAACGCCCAGCAGGCCAAGGCTGCAGGCGTGTTGATCGCGCTGAACCGCGAAGAGCGCGGCAATGGCGAGCTGTCGGCGATCCAGGAAGTGGAGCGTGACTTCGGTATTCCAGTGGTCAGCATTGTTTCGCTGACTCAGGTGCTGGAGTTCCTGGCTGACGATCCGCAGCTCAAGCAGCATCTGCCGGCTGTGGAAGCCTACCGGGCGCAGTACGGGATCTGATCCTGGCCTGGTAACGAAAAAAGGCGACCTTCGTGAGAAGGTCGCCTTTTTTGTGTCGCCTGTTCCGACCTCTTCGCGGGTGAACCCGCTCCCACAGAATCTCCACGCCGCCAAAGGCGGTGCTATCCCTGTAGGAGCGGGTTTACCCGCGAAGAGGCCGGGGCAGGTTACCCGTGACGCTTGCGGTTGGTGATCAGGGTGCCGACGCCGCTGTCGGTGAAGATCTCCAGCAGCACCGCATTTGGCACGCGGCCATCGACGATGTGCGAGCTGTTGACGCCGCCCTGGACTGCTTCCAGTGCGCACTTGATCTTCGGCAGCATGCCGCCGTAGATGGTGCCGTCGGCGATCAGTTCGTTGACCTGCTCGGTGGTCAGGCCGGTCAGGACCTGGCCCTGCTTGTCCATCAGGCCGGCGATGTTGGTCAGCAGCATCAGCTTCTCGGCTTTCAGCGCTTCGGCAACCTTGCCCGCCACCAGGTCGGCGTTGATGTTGTACGACTCACCGTTGGCACCCACGCCGATTGGTGCGATCACCGGGATGAAGTCGCCTTTCACCAGCATGTTCAGCAGCTCGGTGTTGACGCTTACCACTTCGCCGACGTGACCGATGTCGATGATTTCCGGCTGGGTCATTTCCGGGGTCTGGCGGCTGACGGTGAGCTTCTTCGCACGAATCAGCTCGGCGTCTTTACCGGTCAGGCCAATGGCGCTGCCGCCATGGCGGTTGATCAGGTTGACGATGTCCTTGTTGACCTGGCCGCCGAGGACCATTTCCACCACATCCATGGTGGCGGCGTCAGTGACGCGCATGCCATCGATGAAGTGGCTCTCGATCGACAGGCGCTTGAGCAGGTCGCCGATCTGCGGGCCGCCACCGTGCACGACCACCGGGTTGATGCCCACGGCCTTCATCAGCACGATGTCACGGGCAAAGCCGGTCTTGAGCTCTTCGCTCTCCATCGCGTTGCCGCCGTACTTGATCACCAGGGTCTTGCCGACAAAGCGGCGGATGTAAGGCAGTGCTTCGGACAAAACCTCGGCTACATGGGAAGCGGCATCGCGATCGAGGGTCATGCAGGGCTCCTGTAAGGAACAGATAGTCGGTCAGAACGGCAGTTGCAGCTCAGGGGCAACCCGCAGCAACTGGGCGCGGAAAACATCCTTGATACGTTGCAACTCGGCGGCGCTTTCGGCCTCGAAACGCAGTACCAGCACCGGTGTGGTGTTGGAGGCGCGGACCAGGCCCCAGCCTTTCGGGTAGTCGACCCGCACACCGTCGATGGTGGTCAGGTTGGCTTCGCCCCATTCGGCGTCGCGTTGCAGTGCATCAATGATGCTGAATTTACCCTCGTCGGTCACATCAATGTTGATTTCCGGCGTGGAAATATCGTTCGGGAAGGCGGCAAACAGGTCTTCAGCGTTCTGCGAGGCCTTGCTGAGGATCTCCAGCAGGCGCGCGGCGCTGTAGATACCGTCGTCGAAACCGTACCAGCGTTCCTTGATGAAGATGTGCCCGCTCATTTCGCCGGCCAGCAGCGAGCCGGTTTGTTTCATCTTCTTCTTGATCAGCGAGTGGCCGGTCTTCCACATCAGGGCGCGGCCGCCGTGCTGTTCGATCAGCGGGGTCAGGCGGCGGGTGCATTTGACATCGAAGATGATCTCGGCGCCTGGGTTGCGTTCCAGCACGTCCAGGGCGAACAGCATCAGCAGGCGGTCAGGGTAGACAATGCTGCCGGTGTTGGTCACCACGCCAACGCGGTCACCGTCGCCGTCGAACGCCAGACCGATGTCGGCACCGGTTTCCTTGACCTTGGCGATCAGGTCTTCGAGGTTTTCCGGCTTGCCCGGGTCCGGGTGATGGTTGGGGAAGTTACCGTCGACCTCGCAGAATAGCGGGATGACCTCGCAGCCCAGCGCTTCGATCAATTGCGGCGCAACCACGCCAGCTGCGCCGTTGCCGCAATCCACCACTACCTTGAGCTTCTTCGCCAGCTTCACGTCGCCGACGATTTGCTGGAAGTAGCGATCGAGGATCTCGACCTTTTGCACGCTGCCTTCGCCGCGTGGCACGTCGTTGGTCTGCAGGCGGGTCAGCAGGGCCTGGATCTGCTCGTTGGCCAGGGTGTCGCCAGCGATGACGATCTTGAAGCCGTTGTAGTCCGACGGGTTGTGGCTGCCAGTGAGCATCACACCGGACTTGCCGGCCAGCACATTGGCGGCGAAGTACAGTGCAGGGGTCGGCACCAGGCCGACGTCGCTGACCTGGCAACCGGCATCGACCAGGCCTTTGATCAGTTGCTCGACCAGCATCGGGCCTGACAGGCGGCCATCACGGCCAACGGAAATGTGCGGTTCGCCCTGGGCGATGGTCTGCGCGCCGATGGCGCGCCCGATCCAGTAGGCGGTTTCGCCGTGCAGGGTCTTGCCGACCACGCCGCGGATGTCATAGGCGCGGAAGATGCTTGCCGGCAGTGCCGGGACCAGGTGGGCCATGTCGTTCATCTCGGGAAACTCCATTAGTCAAAGGCTTTCTGGGCAGGCGCAAACTGAACGCTTGGACGGTGGAATCGCCAGAGAGTTCGCCATCCTTGGCCTGAACGGTCGTTGGTTGGCTCAGTGGCTACCGGAGTGGCCGAAGCCGCCAGTGCCACGCTGGCTTTCGTCGAAGTTCTCGACGATGTCGAAATGCGCTTGTACCACAGGCACCAAGACAAGTTGTGCGATGCGTTCGCCGACGGCGATGGTGAACGGCGTGTTGCCACGGTTCCAGCACGACACCATCAGCTCGCCCTGGTAATCCGAATCGATCAGGCCGACCAGGTTGCCGAGCACGATGCCGTGCTTGTGGCCCAGGCCCGAGCGCGGCAGGATCATGGCCGCCAGGCCCGGGTCACCGATGTAGATCGACAGCCCGGTAGGGATCAGCAGGGTCTGGCCCGGCTCAAGGACGGTGTCCTCTTTCAGCAGGGCGCGCAGGTCGAGACCGGCGGAGCCTGGGGTGGCGTATTGCGGCAGCGGAAATTCGCTGCCCAGGCGTGGGTCGAGGATCTTGGCTTGAAGAGCGTGCATGTAACTTATTGAACCTGATTGAGCCGTTCGGCGATGAAGGCGACCAGTTGCCGGGCGATCTTGCCCTTGCTGGTCTGCGCGAAGAGGGTCTGGTGCTGCTGGCGGTCGATCACGGTCAGGGCGTTTTCCTCGCTGTTGAAGCCGATGCTGGGGTTGGCCACATCATTGGCGACGATCAGGTCGAGGTTCTTGTCCTTGAGCTTGCGCGTGGCGTAATCGAGCAAGTGTTCGGTCTCGGCGGCAAAGCCGACACTGAACGGGCGGTCGGCACGGCCAGCGAGGGTGGCAAGGATATCGGGATTGCGCACCATCTGCAGCAGCATGCCGTCGCCGGTCGTAGGATCCTTCTTGAGCTTTTGCGGGGCAACCACCTCTGGGCGGTAGTCCGCGACCGCGGCGGAGGCGATGAACAGGTCGCATGGCATGGCGGCTTCGCAGGCCGCGAGCATGTCCCGCGCGCTGACCACGTCGATGCGTTGCACCCGGTCGGGGGTCGGCAGGTGCACAGGGCCCGTCACCAGGGTCACCCGAGCACCGGCTTCGGCGGCCGCTTCGGCCAAGGCGAAGCCCATCTTCCCGGAGCTATGATTGGTGATGTAGCGCACCGGATCGATGTTTTCCTGGGTCGGGCCAGCGGTGATCAGCACGTGCTTGCCGGTCAGCGCCTGGCGCTTGAAGCTTTCTGCGGCGCACCAGGCCAGGTCGGTGGCTTCGAGCATGCGCCCCAGCCCCACGTCGCCACAGGCCTGGCTGCCCGAGGCCGGGCCGAACACCTGGATGCCGCGGCTCTTGAGCAGTTCGAGGTTGGCCTGGGTGGCCGGGTCGCGCCACATCGCCTGGTTCATCGCCGGGGCCACGGCCACGGTGGCGTCGGTGGCCAGCACCAAGGTGGTCAGCAGGTCGTCGGCCATGCCTTGGGCCAGGCGCGCCATGAGGTCGGCGGTGGCCGGGGCGATCAGCACCAGGTCGGCCCACTTGGCCAGTTCGATGTGGCCCATGGCCGCTTCGGCGGCAGGGTCGAGCAGATCCATGTGCACCGGGTGGCCGGACAGCGCCTGCAGGGTCAGCGGGGTGATGAATTCGGCACCACCACGGGTCATGACGACGCGCACCTGCGCGCCGTGCTCCAGGAGTCGGCGAATCAGCTCGGCGCTTTTGTAGGCGGCAATGCCACCTCCGACGCCGAGAACGATGCGCTTGCGATACAGCCGCTGCATAGGCTTGCCTTTTTCCAGTGAGAGCGGGCGGCGACGTTTGGAAATGCCTGCGGCAGAACGTCGCATGTACGAGGCGAAATAGATTAACACAGGGCCGAAACGGGCCGCAGCAAGGGCAGGGGACAGGGATGAATATCAGGGAGTGGCCGGCTGAAGAGCGGCCAAGGGAGAAGTTGATGCAGCGCGGGGCTGCAAGCCTGACCGATGCGGAGTTGCTGGCCGTATTTCTAGGCTCTGGCGTGCGTGGGCGCAATGTCGTGGAGTTGGCCCGAGGCCTGCTGGTGAGGTTCGGCGGCTTGCGCCAGTTGCTGGAGGCCGACCGTGAAGCCTTCGTCGGTGAACTTGGGCTGGGCCCGGTAAGGTACGGGCAGTTGCAGGCATTGCTGGAGATCGGGCGCAGGCACCTGGCTACCGCTATCGAGCGCGAGTCGGCCATGGACAGCCCGGCAGCCGTGCGGCGCTATCTGAAATCCATGCTGCGCCATGAGGTGAGTGAGGTGTTCGGCTGTCTGTTTCTGGATACCAAGCACCGACCGTTGGCGTTCGAGGTCCTGTTCAGGGGCACGATAGACCGGGCGAGCGTCTACCCGCGCGAAGTGGTGCGTCGGGCGTTGCAGCACAACGCGGCGGCGCTGATCTTGTGCCACAACCACCCCTCGGGGCACAGCGAGCCCAGTCAGGACGATGTGCTCCTTACGCTGTCGCTGAAACGGGGGCTGGCGCTGATCGATGTGCGGGTGCTGGACCACATCATCATTGGCGACGGGGAGCCGCTGTCGATGGTCGAGCAGGGGTGGGTGGCGGCTTAGGCGGGGTAATGCGGTCAGGGCTGCAAGGCGCCTGCCTTGAGGGATGTGGCGCCTGTGGGACCGAGCGCCGCCCGCGCGGCGCATCGCGGATAAATCCGCTCCTACATCTGTTGCAACGTGCCGAACCTATCAGGCCATGGTTGCCAGCCTTGGCGCATGCCTTGAGCCTTGCAAACCGGCTGACAACCATGGCCTCACAGGCATGGCCACGTTGCAGCAAATGTAGGAGCGGATTTATCCGCGATGCGCCGCGCGGGCGGCGCTCGGTCTCGTAGGCGCCAAAAACCTCAAGGCAGGCACCCCAGAAGACTCAACGATCCACCGACACCTTGCTGAAGTCCAGCCGCCCGAACGGACTTACCTGATAGCCCTCGACACCTTGGCGCAACAGCGTCGCTGCCGTCGGATGCGCCAGCGGCACCCACAGCGCCTGCTGCTGGATCAAGGTTTGCGCCTGTTGGTACAGCCGGCTGCGCACGCTCTGGTCGTTGGTTGTGCGCCCGGCACTGATCAACTGGTCCAGGCGGTTGTCACAGAAGCGCGCGAAGTTGGTCCCCGATTGCACCGCCGCGCAGGAAAACTGCGGGCTGAGGAAGTTGTCCGGGTCGCCGTTGTCACCGGCCCAGCCCATGAACAGCAGGTCATGCTCACCCGCCTTGGCTCGGCGGATCAGCTCGCCCCACTCGATCACGCGGATCTCGGCCTTGATGCCGATCTTCGCCAGGTCGGCCTGGAGCATCTGCGCTCCCAGGCTAGGGTTGGGGTTGAGGAGGCTACCCGACGGGCGGGTCCAGAGGGTGGTGCTGAAGCCGTCAGCCAGGCCGGCCTTGGTCAGTAACGCCTTGGCCTTGGTCAGGTCCAGCGGGTAGCCGGGCAGGTCCTTGGCGTAGCTCCAGGTGTTGGGCGGGTAGGGGCCATTGGCGGCGGTGGCGGTGTCTTCGAACACGGCCTTGAGGTAGGCCTGCTTGTCGAAGGCCAGGTTGATCGCCTGGCGTACTTCAGGCTTGTCCAGCGGCGGGTGTTCGCTGTTGATGGCGACGAAGGCGGTCATGAACGCCGGGGTAGTGGCGACCTTCAGGTTGCCGTCCTTGCCGGCTTCGGCGATGTCCACCGGCTTGGGCGACAGGGCTACCTGGCATTCGTTGCGCTTGAGCTTCTGCAGGCGCACGTTGGCGTCGGTGGTGATGGCGAAGATCAGCGGGTCGACCGCCGGCTTGCCGTCGAAGTAGTCCGGGTTGGCGCGGTAGCGCACCACGGCATCCTTCTGGAAGCGCTGGAACACGAACGGGCCGGTGCCGATCGGCTGGCTGTTGAGTTTTTCCGGGCTGCCTTCCTTGAGCAGCTTGTCGGCGTATTCGGCCGAGTAGATCGAGGCGAAGCCCATGCTCAGGGTGGCCAGGAAGGTGGCGTCGGCGTGGGTCAAGGTGAAGCGAACGGTGTTTGGCTCTGGGGCCTCGATTGCCTTGATCAGGCTACCCAGTTGCAGCGACTGGGCGTGCGGGTAGCCGCCCGGGGCGGTCTTGTGCCAGGCGTGGGCGGGGTAGAGCATGCGCTGGAAGCTGAACAGCACGTCGTCGGCATTCAGCTCACGGGTTGGCTTGAAGTACGGCGTGGTGTGGAACTTGACGCCCTCGCGCAACTTGAAGTCATAGACCAGGCCGTCGGGCGAGACGCTCCAGCTCTGCGCCAGGCTCGGCACGACCTTGCCTTGGGCTGCATCGAACTCCACCAGGCGGTTCATCAGCACGTCGGCCGAGGCGTTGGTGGTGGTCAGCGAGTTGTACTGGACCACGTCGAAGCCTTCGGGGCTGGCCTCGCTGCACACGCTTAGCGGTGCGGCCTGGGCGGCGCCTGCGGCAAGCAGGGAAGTTAACAATAACGAAAGGGCGGCAGCACGCATCGTGGCTCCTTGGCTGGTCAGTGGCCCATCTGCCGGTGCAGTCTGGAAACGTCCTACCCTAGTGCGCGTTTTCGCAAATGACCACCTTCTTTTTGCTGTGCTTGGCGACGAGCGGTCGACAGCGCGCCGGGCGAGTCGTTATGCTGCTCGCGCGCGATTTGCAGCACATGGAAGCTCATCTTCTGTTGTTGCGGCGTAGTCTTTCTGGTATAAAGCAGCGCTCTTTTCTAGGGGCTCGGCCTGTCGCATCAGCGGATCCGGTCGATAAGACCTCCAGAATCACGGCGCCTGGCGCCAAAGACTGAGAGATTAAGCGGCCAACCCATGCCGGGTTGGGCATGAGGTTTTAGAGGGCTGAGTCATGTCGAGAGTCTGTCAAGTTACTGGTAAGGGTCCAGTAACCGGGAACAACATTTCCCACGCAAACAACAAAACCCGTCGTCGTTTCCTGCCGAACCTGCAGCACCACCGTTTCTGGGTTGAATCCGAGAAGCGTTTCGTGCGTCTGCGCGTATCCGCCAAAGGCATGCGTATCATCGACAAGCGCGGCATCGACGCCGTTCTGGTTGACATCCGTAAAGCTGGCGCCAAGGTTTAAGGGAGAGCATCATGCGTGAATTGATCCGTCTGGTTTCGAGTGCCGGTACCGGCCACTTCTACACCACCGACAAGAACAAGCGCACCACTCCGGACAAAATCGAGATCAAGAAATACGATCCGGTTGTTCGCAAGCACGTGGTGTACAAGGAAGCCAAGATCAAGTAATTGATCGGCGACCTGAAAAAAACCCGCCTCCGAAAGGAGGCGGGTTTTTTTATGCCTTCGTAACAGGTCAGCTGAAGCTGAAGCCCTGGATCAGGCTGTTGGCGTCGGTTTTGATGTGAATGCGCTCGACATCATATTCTTTCGTGCTTATTTCATTGGGGCCTACGACACGCACGCGGCCTGTGATTTCAGAGATGGTGGCTTTCACCGAAGGTTCGTATGCGGTGCCGATCAGGTGAGCCAGTGCTTGCAGGACTTGTTCGTTGTTCATGCTGATTTACCTTTGAAAGAGAATGGCCCGAAGCGGGCTTGGCCATCCTCTTTCAAGGCTGCGTGGAGCATGTGCTACATAGTTATTTTTGCTCGAACATCACATAGATCTTGCGGCACGGCTCCAGCACCTCCCAGGTACCCTTGAAGCCAGCCGGAATCACAAACCGATCGCCGGTACGCAGCGTTTTGGCGCCGCCGTCCTGGTCGCGCAGTACCGAAACGCCCTGGACGATCTCGCAATACTCGTGCTCGGTGTAGCTCACAGTCCACTGGCCAACCTCACCTTCCCAGACGCCCGCGGCAAACTGCCCACAGGGGCTGGAATAGTGGTTGTAGACAGCCTGGTCCGGCTCGCCCTTGAGGATTTTCTCCGCCGCCGGGCGGTAGCGTTCAGCCTCGGTAAGAACCTGGGCGAAGTCGATGATGCTGGCGATGCTCATGGTGCGGCTCCTGTTGTTGTTTAATAAAATGCACATCAGTAGGCATTTAGGCCGTTCGTGTCAAATATATTGATAGTTTACCCGGCCTGGTTTAGGGTATCGCTTGCCAGTGTGCGCTCGTCGCCCGGCCAGAATTCTGACAACGCCAGTGAGTCCTCAGTGCGGCGTTGCACCTAAACAAGAGGAGGAGTTTCGTATGACCACCCTGACCCGTGCGGACTGGGAACAACGTGCCCAGCAACTGAAGATCGAAGGCCGCGCCTTCATCAACGGCGAATACACCGACGCCGCATCCGGTGAAACATTCGACTGCCTGAGCCCGGTCGACGGACGCTTCCTGGCCAAGGTTGCCAGCTGCGACCTCGCCGATGCCAACCGCGCCGTGGAAAACGCCCGCGCCACCTTCGATTCCGGCGTCTGGTCGCAACTGGCCCCGGCCAAGCGCAAGGCCAAGCTGATCCGCTTTGCCGACCTGCTGCGCAAGAACGTCGAAGAGTTGGCGTTGCTGGAAACCCTGGACATGGGCAAACCGATCGGTGACTCCTCCAGCATCGACGTGCCGGGCGCGGCGCAAGCCATTCACTGGACCGCCGAAGCCATCGACAAAGTCTACGACGAAGTCGCCCCGACGCCCCATGACCAGCTTGGCCTGGTTACCCGTGAGCCGGTGGGTGTGGTCGGTGCCATCGTGCCGTGGAACTTCCCGCTGCTGATGGCCTGCTGGAAAATCGCCCCGGCCTTGGCTACCGGTAACTCGCTGGTGCTCAAACCGTCCGAAAAATCCCCGCTGACCGCCATCCGCATCGCCCAGCTGGCGATCGAAGCCGGCATCCCGGCTGGCGTGTTGAACGTGCTGCCAGGCTACGGCCACACCGTGGGCAAGGCCCTGGCCCTGCACATGGACGTCGACACCCTGGTGTTCACCGGCTCCACCAAGATCGCCAAGCAGCTGATGGTCTACGCCGGCGAGTCGAACATGAAGCGCATCTGGCTGGAAGCCGGTGGCAAGAGCCCGAACATCGTCTTCGCCGACGCCCCGGACTTGCAAGCCGCTGCTGAAGCTGCCGCCAGCGCCATCGCCTTCAACCAGGGCGAAGTCTGCACCGCCGGTTCCCGCCTGCTGGTCGAGCGTTCGATCAAGGACAAGTTCCTGCCTATGGTGGTCGAGGCCCTCAAAGGCTGGAAACCAGGCAACCCGCTGGACCCGCAGACCACCGTCGGTGCTCTGGTCGACACCCAGCAGATGAACACCGTGCTGTCGTACATCGACGCTGGCCACAAGGACGGCGCCAAGCTGCTGGCCGGCGGCAAGCGCACCCTGATCGAGACCGGTGGCACTTACGTCGAGCCGACCATCTTCGACGGCGTGACCAACGCCATGAAGATTGCCCAGGAAGAAATCTTCGGCCCAGTGCTGTCGGTGATCGCCTTCGACACCGCCGAAGAAGCCATTGCCATCGCCAACGATACCCCGTATGGCTTGGCAGCCGGCATCTGGACCTCGGACATCTCCAAGGCCCACAAGACCGCCCGTGCCGTGCGCGCTGGCAGCGTCTGGGTCAACCAGTACGACGGCGGCGACATGACCGCACCGTTCGGTGGTTTCAAGCAGTCGGGCAACGGCCGTGACAAGTCGCTGCACGCCCTGGAGAAGTACACCGAGCTGAAGGCGACCTGGATCAAGCTGTAATTCCAGAGGGGCCGCTTTGCGGCCCATTCGCGGGTAAACCCCCTCCCACAAGGGCCCCACTGCCTTCGAATGAGGTGCAGTCCCTGTGGGAGCGGGTTTACCCGCGATGGGCTGCGCAGCAGCCCCAACCCTAGCCGGGGCGGCTCATACCGCCCCGGCTTCGTCGTTTCTGCTGTTCAAGAATCCTGCCTGGGAGGCTGCAATGCGTTGGGGAACCTACTTTGCCGTACTGGCGTCAGTGCTCAGTGTCGGGCTTGCGCTCGGTGTGAGCATGCCGCTGGTGTCCCTGCGCCTTGAGGCCTGGGGCTACGGAGGGTTCGCCATCGGTGTGATGGCGGCGATGCCGGCACTGGGCGTGCTGCTCGGAGCCAGCCTGGCCAGCCGCCTGGCTGGGTGGGTTGGCGTACCCTCGGCGATGCGCCTGTGCCTGTGGGGCGGGGCGCTGTCGATCGGCCTGCTTGCCTTGCTGCCAAGCTACCCGCTGTGGCTGGCCCTGCGCCTGCTGATCGGCATGTCGCTGACAGTAGTGTTCATTCTTGGCGAAAGTTGGATCAACCAGCTGGTGGTCGAGCAATGGCGCGGCCGCCTGGTAGCGCTGTATGGCAGCAGCTATGCCCTGAGCCAGTTGGCCGGGCCGCTGGTGCTGGGTTTCCTAGGTGCTGACGATGACTTCGGCTTTTGGGCAGCGACCGCTCTGTTGCTGTTGGCACCCTTGCTGCTGCTTGGGCGTGGTGGCGCACCCAGTACCGAAGCCTGCAGCGTGACATTCGGCGACCTGTTCGCCTTCTGCCGCCGCTTGCCAGTGATTGCCTGGGCTGTCGCCCTGTTTGCCGCCTTCGAGGCGATGATTCTTACCTTGTTGCCGGTGTATTGCCTGCAACAGGGCTTCAGCACCGAAATCGCCCTGTTCATGGTGAGCACCGTGGTGGTGGGCGATGCCGTGCTGCAGTTGCCGATTGGCGCACTGGCCGACTATTTGTCACGGCAGGCGCTGTTCACCGGTTGTGCGCTGACCTTGATGGTGTCCAGCCTGGCGATTCCGCTGCTGTTGGACACGCCGCTGATCTGGCCCCTGTGGGTACTGTTCGGGGCCAGCGCCGGTGGCCTGTTCACCTTGTCGCTGATCTTGATCGGCGAGCGCTACCGCGATGATGCGCTGGTGCGGGCCAACGCCCATGTCGCCCAGCTATGGGGCATCGGTTGCCTGCTTGGGCCCTTGCTGGCCGGGGCGGGGAGCCAGTGGGTCAGTGGCCATGCACTGCTGTGGCTGATGGCGGCGGGGGCTGCCGGCCTTGTGCTGCTGACCCGCAGGCGCGGGGCGTTCGAGCCAGCCTCGGCCTGAACCTACAGCATTTTCTCCAGGCCTACGGCCTTGCTGATCCAGGCGTTGAAACGCCGCCAGATGCCGCCCGGCTCTGAGGTCAGCAGGTGCCGTTGGCCATTGTCCTCGGTCGCCCAGACCAGCTTGTCACCTACCAGCTCCACCTGGTAACTCAACGCCGGCGCCATGCCCTGCTGGGCCAGCTCGCGGGTGTATTCGGCCAGCTCCGGGCTGTCGACCAGCACACCGACCTCGGTGTTCCACAGCACCGAACGAGGGTCGAAGTTGAACGAGCCGATAAAGGTCTTGCGCCGGTCGAACACGATGGCCTTGGTGTGCAGGCTCGAGTCCGAGCTGCTGCCGTGGAGGCTCAGACGCGCTGGCGTCGGGGCAC
This sequence comes from Pseudomonas sp. NBRC 111123, assembly GCF_001320205.1. Lineage (NCBI taxonomy): Bacteria > Pseudomonadati > Pseudomonadota > Gammaproteobacteria > Pseudomonadales > Pseudomonadaceae > Pseudomonas > Pseudomonas sp. NBRC 111123. Next base: position 20,910 of record NZ_BCAZ01000002.1, on the reverse strand, counting down.
CCGGCTGACGACGCAGTTCGAACAGCTGCACGCCGTGCTCCAGCAGCGCTCGGCGATAGGGTGCATAGCCGCCATGCACGGCCGGCACATCGGTGGCTTCCAGCGAGTTGGTCAGCAATTTCACCGAAGCTCCGGCATCGGCTCGGCCGGTCAGGTACAGCAAACCTGGTTCGCCCGGTACGAAATAGGCCGACATCAGGATCAGTTCGCGGTGCACGCTGGCCAGGTCGGGTGCCAGTTGTTGGCTCAGCAGAAGTTGAGGGTCCGGTTCATCGTCGGCCAGTACCTTGCTCGGTGCATCCCAGAGTGCCTGGGCGTGGGCCCAGATCAGCTCGTTGCGCCATACATCCAGGCGCGGCTGCGACTGATATGACATGAGCCGGTCGTACAGCGCCTTGCGCTGCACCCGCGCCTGGGCCAGGGACACTTCCAGGCGCTGGCGGCTGGCGCGCAGGTCATCGGCATCCGGGGCACGCCAAAGGAAGTCGGTGATTGGCCGGCTGAGGGCGCTGTTCCAGTACTGGTCGAAGCTGTGGCCCAGCTGCTCGGCTACCGGGCCGATGCCGAGCAGGTCGATGTCGGTGAAGTTCAGATTGGGTTCGGCATCGAAATATTCGTCACCCAGGTTGCGCCCGCCGACGATGGCCATGCTGTTGTCCACCAGGAACAGCTTGTTGTGCATGCGCCGGTGCTGGCGCGACAGGTTGAACAGGCGGCCGACGGCGCGCGTGACGCCTGTGCTACGCCCCAGGTGCAGCGGGTTGAATACTCGGATCTGGATGTTCGGGTGGGCATCGAGGGTGCCCATGATGGTGTCCAGGCCATCGCTGGTGGTGTCGTCGAGCAGGATGCGCACGCGCACGCCGCGGTCGGCTGCACGCAGCAGTTCGTGCACCAGGGCACGGGTGCTCAGGCCATCGTGGACGATGTAGTACTGCAGGTCGATGCTCGCCTGGGCGTTGCGAATCAGCTCGGCACGGGCGCGGAAAGCCTCGTTGCTGTTGGGCAGCAGGCGAAAGCCCGAGCGCCCTTCATAGGGCGCAGCCTGGCGCAGCACCGAGCGGCCGAAGGCCGACTCGTTGGCCGGCAGCGCCTGGCTGGTTTCGCGGGGCGTGCCGACGCTGGCACAGCCGGCAAGGCCGAGCAGCAGCATCAGCAGCAGAGGCAGAGCTCGCTGGAGTCTCAAGGGTGAATCGTCCTGTACAGCAAAGGCCTGAGAAGTTGGACCGTGGAGGGCGGCGCAAAGTTACCCGTCAGTGTCTTCTTCAACCAGTAGACGAAGGGCGGTTTCCCCCACTTTGCGTACCGCATCCTCGATTTGCGCGGTTGGCCGCGCGGCGAAGTTCATGCGCAGGCAGTGGCGAAATTTGCCCGAGGCCGAAAAAATGCTGCCTACGGCCACTTGCACGCCTTGCTCCAGTAAAGCGCGGTTCAGGCGCAGCGTATCGAAATGTTCGGGCAATTCCACCCACAGCATGAAGCCGCCCTGAGGCCGGCTGACCCGGGTGCCGGCTGGGAAGTAGCGGCTTACCCAGTCGCTCATCAGGTCGCGGCCGCGTTGGTACTGGCTGCGCATGCGGCGCACGTGCGGCTGGTAATGGCCGGCGGCGATGAAGTCGGCGATGGCCAGCTGTGGCTGAGTGGCGGTACTGCCGGTGCTGATGTACTTCATGTGCAGCACCCGCTCCAGGTAGCGGCCGGGGGCGACCCAGCCGATGCGCAGGCCGGGGGCGAGGGTCTTGGAGAACGAACTGCAGAGCAGCACGCGGCCGTCGTCGTCGAACGACTTGAGGGTACGCGGGCGCGGGTAGGTGTAGGCCAGGTCGCCATACACGTCGTCTTCGAGGATCGCCACATCGTAGCGCTGGGCCAGGCTCAGCAGGGCCTTCTTGCGTGCCTCGGGCATGATGTAGCCGAGTGGGTTGTTGCAGCTTGGGGTGATCTGGATGAGCTTTATCGGCCATTGCTCCAGCGCAAGTTCCAGGGCTTCGAGGCTGATGCCGGTGAGCGGGTCGGTAGGAATTTCCAGGGCCTTCATGCCCAGGCCCTTGAGGGTCTGCATGGCACCGTGGAAGCTCGGCGAATCGACCGCGACGATATCGCCCGGCTCACAGACCGCGCGGATGCTGCACGACAACGCCTCGTGGCAGCCAGTGGTCACCACCAGGTCGGCCGGGCCCAGGCGGCAGCCGGAGTCGAGCATCAGCCGGGCGATCTGTTCGCGCAGGGCCAGGTTGCCGTGGATGTTGTCGTAGTACAGGCCCGGCATGTCCTGGCGCCGGCTCAGCTGGGCGAGGCTGCGCAGCAGCGGCTTGAGGGTCGGGCTGTCGATGTCGGGCATGCCGCGGCCGAGCTGGATCACGTCCTGGCGCGGGGTACTGCGCACCAGTTCGAGCACCTGCTCCCATTGCGAGATATCTACCGGGCGCTGGGCCGGGCGGCTGATCGCAGGCAGGGCGGGGAGGTGGCGATGGTCGCTGACGAAGTAGCCGGACTTGGGCCGTGGCGAGACCATGCCGCTGTCTTCGAGCATGCGGTAGGCCTGCTGCACGGTACTCAGGCTGACACCGTGCTCCACGCTCAGGGCGCGCACCGATGGCAGGCGCTGGCCGGGGCGGTAAAGGCCCTGTTCGATGCGCGCGCCGAGCAGTTCGGCGAGGTTCAGATAGAGGGTCATGGCATACTCCTGCGCTTCATATAGGAAGCGACCAGTACAGTTGCGCTGAAAATACATCATTCAGCCGTCAGTCGACACGTTCTGTATGAGAATAATTAGCCTGTATTGGATCTGTATTGCCAAGGCTGCTGAAGCGCATCCTTTCTTCACGGTTACAAACTGAAGGGGAGAACGCAGCGATGGGTGGCATGAGCGATGTGCGCTTGCAACTGATGGCCAAGGAACTGGACGCCGGGCAGCAGACCAGGGTTTTCAACGCACCGGCAGGGCTCGGGCGCTGGGGGCTGATGTTGCACCGTTGGCACACCCGCCGGGCCCTGCTGCAGCTGGATGATGACCAGTTGCGGGATATTGGCTTGAGCTGGGAGCAGGCGCGTACCGAGGGGTGCAAACCCTTCTGGAAAGACTGAACCAGACCTTGAGGGGTGTCACCCGACCCTGTGGGAGCGGGTTTACCCGCGAACACCGGCAAAGCCGGTGCCATACACCGCGTTGCCTTCTTCGCGGGTAAACCCGCAGGCCGCGAGTGCTAGACCAGCTCTTTGAGCCGGTGCCAGAGCATCCCCAAGGCCAGTATCGGCGAGCGCAGGTGCTTGCCGCCGGGGAAGGTGATGTGGGGCACCTTGGCAAACAGGTCGAAACGCCCGCTCTCCTGGCCGCTGATCGCTTCACCCAGCAGGCGCGCGGCCAGATGCGTGGCGTTCAGGCCGTGGCCAGCATAGGCCTGGGCGTAATAGACGTTGGGTTGGCTGGCCAGGCGGCCGACCTGTGGCAGGCGGTTGGCGCCGATGCCGATCATGCCGCCCCACTGATAATCGATGTGCACATCGGCCAGTTGCGGGAATACCTTGAGCATCTTCGGCCGCATGTAGGCGGCGATGTCCTTCGGGTCGCGCCCGGAATAGTGGCAGGCACCGCCGAACAGCAGGCGGCGGTCGGCGGACAGGCGATAGTAGTCCAGCGCCACGCGCTGGTCGCACACCGCCATGTTCTGCGGCAGCAGCTGATGGGCGCGTTCTTCGCTGAGCGGCTCGGTGGCAATGATGTAGCTGCCGGCTGGCAGCACTTTGCCGCCCAGCTCGCGATTGAGATCGTTGTGGTAGGCGTTGCAGCACAGCACCAACGTCTTGGCGCGCACCCGGCCCTGCGCGGTGTGTACCTGCACTTCGGGGCCGTAGTCGATGCGCGTGACCTCGGATTGCTCGAACAGCTTCACGCCCAGGCGGCTGGCCACTGCGGCTTCACCCAGGGCCAGGTTGAGCGGGTGCAGGTGGCCCGAGCCCATGTCTACCAGGCCGCCGACATAGCTGTCCGAGCCCACCACGCTGTGCATGGCGTCCTTGCCGACCAGGCGCAGTTCGTGGCGGTAGCCCAGGCTGCGCAGTGCTTCGGCATCCTCGGCGAAACCCTTCAGTTCGTCGGGTTTGTTGGCCAGGTCGCAGTAACCCCAGGTCAGGTCGCAGGCAATGGCGTGGCGTTCGATCCGTTCGCGGACGATATCCACGGCTTCCAGGCCCATCAGCCTCATGCTGAGTACGCCTTCCTCGCCGATCACGGGAAGAAACTGCTCCAGGCCATGGCCGACGCCGCGAATCAGCTGGCCGCCATTGCGCCCACTGGCGCCCCATCCGAGCTTGCGTGCTTCAACAAGGATCACCGAAAAGCCACGTTCGGCCAGTTCGATGGCCGTGTTCAGGCCCGAATAGCCACCGCCGACGATGCACACATCGGCGTTGTGTTCGCCTTGCAGGAAGGAATGATCCGGGTGGGGCGCGCTGCTGGCGGCGTAGTACGAGGCGGTATGCTGCGCGCTGTGGATCATGGGGCAGGTCCTGGGGCTGTGGGATGGTGGTGGAGGATAAGCCGGGGTACCTCGGTGGGCAACAAGGCGAGGGCATCGTCCTCGTTCACGGGTATGTCGGGGAGCTGAACCGCCGTTAATGGGCCTATAATTCTGGCATTTCTCAGCTTCGTACCCCGCCATGTCCTGCAACCGCCACAAGATCCACTTCCTGCGCGAGCTCATTCCTTCATTCGAGTGCGAGCCCGGCTGCCACGATTGCTGTGGCCCGGTCACCACCTCGGCTGAAGAGATGGCCCGCCTGCCGCGCAAGACGCAGGCCGAACAGGATGCCGCCCTGGAGCACCTGAACTGCGTGCACCTGGGCCCAAACGGCTGCACCGTCTATGAAGAAAGGCCGATGATCTGCCGCCTGTTCGGCACCACCCCGCGCATGGCCTGCCCGCGTGGGCGCGGCCCAGAGCCGATGATCGACCCCGGCGCAGAGCAGCTGGTCCACCAGTTCATTGCCACTACCCGCCAGGTGCTGGTCTAGCCTCAGTCCGGGATCGGCAGGCAGAGGCTTTCTTTTACCTCTTCCATCACGATGTAGCTCTTGGACTCACGCACGTGCGGTAGCTTCAGCAGGATGTCGCCGAGGAGCTTTCGATAGGAAGCCATTTCCGAAATACGCGCTTTCACCAGGTAGTCGAAATCGCCGGAAACCAAGTGGCACTCCAGCACATGGGGCAGCTTGAGTACCGCGCGGCGGAACTCTTCGAAGGTGTCGCCGGACTTGTAGTCCAGGCTGATTTCCACGAACACCAGCAGGCTGCCCTTGAGGTGCTGCGGATTGAGCCGGGCGTTGTAGCCCATGATGATGCCCTCGCGCTCCAGGCGGCGTACGCGCTCGGTGCAGGGGGTGGTGGAAAGCCCAACTTTCTCGCCCAGTTCGGTGAAGGAAATACGCCCGTCATTCTGCAGGATACGCAGGATATTACGGTCGATCTTGTCCAGTTCACGCTTGCTCTGGTGCTGGGTTCTCATAGGGGATGCCCCTCCGTGAAAGGCGATTTTGCCGAGAATTCTCGCCAATAATAGGCTTTTATATAGTGAATTGCACTGGGCTGAGATTCTTATACTGCGCGCATCCATGCCATATCAACAAAATAGCGGTGCGCCGCGTGCGAGGGATGAACGATGCGAGTATTGGTACTTGGTAGCGGTGTGATCGGTACCGCCAGTGCCTATTATCTGGCCCGGCAAGGCTTCGAGGTGACTGTGGTCGACCGCCAGCCGGCAGTGGCCCTGGAAACCAGCTTTGCCAACGCAGGCCAGATCTCGCCCGGTTATGCTTCGCCCTGGGCCGCCCCAGGCGTGCCGCTGAAAGCCATCAAGTGGCTGCTGGAGCGCCACGCGCCCCTGGCCATCAAGCTGACTGGTGATGTGGACCAGTACCTGTGGATGGCACAGATGCTGCGCAACTGCACCGCCAGCCGTTACGCGGTGAACAAGGAGCGCATGGTGCGCCTGTCCGAGTACAGCCGCGACTGCCTCGACGAACTGCGTGCCGAAACCGGCATTGCCTACGAAAACCGTAGCCTGGGTACTACTCAGCTGTTCCGCACCCAGGCCCAGGTCGATGCCGCAGCCAAGGACATCGCCGTGCTTGAACAGTCCGGCGTGCCTTACGAACTGCTCGACCGCGATGGCATTGCCCGTGTCGAACCAGCCCTGGCCGGGGTGAAAGACATCCTCGCCGGTGCCCTGCGCCTGCCTAACGACCAGACCGGTGACTGCCAGCTGTTCACCACCAAGCTCGCCGAAATGGCCGTGAATCTGGGCGTGGAATTCCGTTTCGGCCAAGACATCCAGCGCCTGGACTTCGCCGGCGACCGCATCAATGGCGTGTGGATCGATGGCAAGCTGGAAACGGCCGACCGTTACGTGCTGGCCTTGGGCAGCTACTCACCGCAGATGCTCAAGCCATTGGGCATCAAAGCCCCGGTGTATCCGCTCAAGGGTTACTCGCTGACCGTGCCGATCACCAATGCCGACATGGCGCCGACCTCGACCATTCTCGACGAGACCTACAAGGTCGCGATTACCCGTTTCGACAACCGCATCCGCGTTGGCGGCATGGCTGAAATCGCCGGTTTTGACCTGTCGCTGAACCCGCGTCGACGCGAAACGCTGGAGATGATCGTCAACGACCTTTATCCTCGCGGCGGCGACTTGAGCCAGGCCAGTTTCTGGACCGGCCTGCGCCCGGCGACCCCGGACGGCACGCCGATCGTGGGCGCCACTGCGTTCCGCAACCTGTTCCTCAACACTGGCCACGGTACGCTGGGCTGGACCATGGCGTGCGGTTCCGGCCGCCTGCTGGCCGACCTGATTGCGCGCAAGAAGCCGCAGATCAGTGCCGAAGGCTTGGATATCTCCCGGTATGGCAACAGCCCGGAAGTCGCCAAGCAAGGCCAGACCACGCCTGTCCACCAGCAGTAAGGTCGCCCTTACCGGCCTCTTCGCGGGTAAACCCGCTCCCACAGGTTTGTGCGATCCCTGTAGGAGCGGCTTCAGCCGCGAAGAATCCAACACCGATTTCAACCCGAACACCATAAGGCAGCCGCCATGCGTCCCGCCCGCGCCCTGATCGACCTGCAAGCCCTCCGCCACAACTACCGCCTGGCCCGTGAACTGACCGGTGCCAAGGCTCTAGCCGTGGTCAAGGCCGACGCCTACGGCCACGGTGCCGTGCGTTGCGCCCTGGCCCTGGAGCCCGAAGCCGACGGCTTTGCCGTGGCCTGCATCGAAGAAGCGCTGGAGCTGCGCGCCGCCGGTATCAAGGCCCCGGTGCTGCTGCTCGAAGGCTTTTTCGAGGCCAGCGAGCTGGCATTGATCGCCGAGCACGACCTGTGGTGCGTGGTGCATTCGCTGTGGCAGCTCGAAGCCATCGAGCAGACCCAGGTGCACAAGCCGCTGACCATCTGGCTCAAGCTCGACAGCGGCATGCACCGCGTCGGCCTGCACCCCAAGGACTACCACGAGGCTTACCAGCGCCTGCTGGCCAGCGGCAAGGTTTCGCGCATCGTGCTGATGAGCCACTTTGCCCGCGCCGACGAGCCGGAGGCCGACGCCACGGAGCAGCAGATCGCAGTATTCAACGCCACCCGTGAAGGGTTGGTTGCCGAATGCAGCCTGCGCAATTCACCCGGTGTACTGGCCTGGCCGCAGGCCCCGAGCGACTGGGTGCGCCCGGGCATCATGCTGTATGGCGCCAGCCCCTTCGAAGCCGACCAGCCCCAGGCAGCGCGCCTGCAGCCGGTGATGACCCTGCAATCGCGGGTCATCAGCGTGCGTGAGCTGCCAGCCGGTGAGCCGGTGGGCTACGGTGCCAAGTTCGTCAGCCCGCGGCCGACCCGTGTTGGCGTGGTCGCCATGGGTTACGCCGACGGCTACCCGCGCCATGCGCCCACCGGCACGCCGGTGGTGGTCGCTGGCAAGCGCAGCCAGCTGATTGGCCGCGTGTCGATGGACATGCTCTGCATCGACCTCACCGACGTACCCGAAGCCAATGTCGGCAGCCCGGTCGAGCTGTGGGGCAAGCAGGTGCTGGCCAGTGATGTAGCGATGCAGGCCGGGACCATCCCCTACCAGATTTTCTGCAACCTGAAACGCGTACCGCTGGACTATTGCGGCGAATAAGGCGCCGAAGCGGACAGCGTGAGGGGCGGTGTGTTGTAAATACTGAACGGCATTGCCATGATATCGTTCACATTCACCCCGCCATCTCACCGTTTCAGGAGGCTCCAGCTTTGGACGTCGGCGAACGACTGCAAGCCATCCGCAAGCTCAAGGGCCTGTCCCAGCGGGAACTCGCCAAGCGCGCGGGAGTGACCAACAGCACCATCTCGATGATCGAGAAGAACAGCGTGAGCCCCTCGATCAGCTCGTTGCGCAAGGTCCTCAGCGGCATTCCCATGTCGATGGTCGAGTTCTTTTCGGTCGAGCTGGAGGCCGAAAGCCCCGCGCAGATTGTCTACAAGGCCCACGAGCTGATCGACATCTCCGACGGCGCGGTGACCATGAAGCTGGTGGGCAAGTCGCACCCCAACCGCGCCATCGCCTTCCTCACCGAGGTCTACCCGCCGGGTGCCGATACCGGTGCCGAGATGCTCACCCACGATGGTGAAGAAACCGGCATCCTGCTCGAAGGCAAGCTCGAGCTGGTGGTGGGCAACGAGATCTTCATCCTCGAAGCGGGCGACAGCTACTACTTCGAAAGCACCCGTCCGCACCGTTTCCGCAACCCGTTCGACGCACCTGCGCGGCTGATCAGTGCAGCCACACCCTCGAACTTTTGATCCAGCGCAGTGCATTGTTTCGGCAATACCCCTTTCCTGAGTAGGGTCGTTTCACGGTTTCCGGGTTCCCGCTATACTTTTCAACGCTCGCATTACCGTGGCCGCGGGCGTGATTAGCCACCATGAGGGTGTTCGCGTGAACCAAATCAAGAAGATGCTGGCCGTACCAGCAGCCGTATTCGCCCTTTGGGCAATGAGCGCAACCGCAGCGACCAACGATGAGCTTGCCAAACGCCTTGAGCCGGTCGGCCAGGTCTGTGTGCAGGGCCAGGAATGCAAGGGCATGGAAGTGGCAGCCGCCGCAGGTGGCGGTGGGGCCAAGACGCCGGATGATGTGATTGCCAAGCATTGCAATGCCTGCCACGGCACCGGGTTGCTGGGGGCGCCGAAGATTGGCGACGGCGCTGCGTGGAAGAAGCGCGCTGACGAGCAGGGTGGGGTGGACGGGCTTCTGGCCAAGGCCATTACCGGCCTGAACGCCATGCCGCCGAAAGGTACCTGCGCGGACTGCTCGGATGATGACCTGAAAGGCGCCATCAAGAAGATGTCCGGTCTTTGAGCCGAAGATGAATTGCACAAGGCCCGCCATTTTTTGGCGGGCTTTGTATTTGTGTTGCCAGTGCCGGCCCTTCGCGGCTAAAGCCGCTCCTACAGGATTTTCACCGCCCTTGAGTATTGTGAGGTCCCTGTGGGAGCGGCTTTAGCCGCGAAAGGGCCGGCACAGGCAACCAACCTCTTGAGCTCATGTCCAACCCCTGACCCCATGGATGATTCAGGAGGCCCCGATGCACCTCTGCTCCATCGACCAGGCCGTCGAGCAGGTTCTCGCCCGGCTGCCAGCACATATCCATATGGGCTTGCCGCTGGGCCTGGGCAAGCCCAACGCCTTCGTCAATGCGCTTTACGCCCGGGTCCGCGAGCTGCCAGAGCGAAGGTTGACGATCTACACCGCGCTGACGCTTGGCCGCCCACCCTTGGGCGACGGCCTGCAACGGCGTTTCCTCGAGCCCTTCGTCGAGCGCGTGTTCGCCGACTACGAAGAGCTCAGCTACCTGGCCGACCTGCGCAACGACGAGCTGCCGCCGAATATCCGCGTCGAGCAGTTCTTCATGCAACCCGGCAGCCTGCTGCACAGCGAAACCGCGCAGCAGGACTACATCAGCAGTAACTACAGCCACGCCGCACGCGACATCAATGCCAAGGGCCTGAACCTGGTTGCCCAGCTGGTCGCCGCCACGCCGGAGAAGCCCGTCCACCTGAGCCTGGCCTGCAACCCCGACATCACCCTCGACCTGCAGCCGATGATCGCCAAGCGGCGTGCAGCAGGTGAAACCATCCTCATGCTCGGCCAGGTTCATGCCGAACTGCCCTACATGCCGGGCGATGCGGAGCTGCCGATCGATGCGTTCGACCTGTTGATCGACGAAGCGGAACAGCGCCGGCTGTTTTCTACCCCAAACATGCCGGTCACCACCCAGGATCACTGCATCGGTTTGCACGCAAGCTCGCTGGTACGTGATGGCGGCACCTTGCAGATCGGCATCGGCGCCATGGGGGATGCGCTGGCGGCAGCGTTGTTGGCGCGCCAGGGTGACAACGAGGGTTACCGTGCGTTGCTCGACGAGCTGGACGTTGGCCCTTGGCAGGCGCTGATCGAGCAAGAAGGGGGCCTTGAGCCTTTCGCCCAAGGCCTTTATGGCTGCAGTGAGATGTTCGTCAACGGCCTGCTGGCGCTGGCCGAGGCCGGCGTGGTGCGGCGACCGGCGGATGAGCAGGGCGTGCTGGTGCATGGCGGGTTCTTCCTGGGCCCACAAGCGTTCTACCAGCGCTTGCGCGAGATGCCGCTGGAGCAACGCGCACGTTTCGCCATGACCCGCATCAGCTTCATCAACGAGCTGTACGGGCAGGAAGAACTCAAGCGCCGGCAGCGCCGCGATGCGCGCTTCGTCAACACGGTGTTCGGCATGACCCTGCTGGGTGCCGGTGTAGCCGACCAGTTGGAGGACGGGCGGGTGCTCAGCGGGGTGGGTGGGCAGTACAACTTCGTGGCTCAGGGGCATGCGCTGGAGGGTGGGCGCTCGATCCTGTTGTTGCGCAGCTGGCGCGAGTCGGGTGGTGAGGTGACCTCCAACCTGTTCTGGCGCTATGGCCACTGCACCATCCCTCGGCACCTGCGCGATATTGTGGTGACCGAGTATGGCATCGCCGACCTGCGTGGGCAGACCGACAGCGAAGTGATTGCGCGGTTGCTGGCCATCAGCGATTCAAGGTTCCAGGGCGAGTTGATCGAGCAGGCGAAGGATGCGGGCAAACTGGCCAGGGACTTTCAGCTGGATGCGCGGTTTACCGACAACACGCCGCAAAGCCTGGAGGCCATCAAGGCCCGACATGCGCGGTTATTCCCGGAGTATCCGCTGGGCACGGACTTCACGGCTGAGGAACGGGACTTGTTGCGGGCGCTGAACTGGTTGAAGAGTAAGTTCAAGCTGAGCGAAATGCTGGAGCTGGGCAAGGCGGCACTGGAGGCGCCGGGGCCGGAGGGGTATGAGGCGCACCTGGCGCGGATGCAGCTGGATCAGCCGCATGGGTTGAAGGAAGAGCTTTACCAGCGCTTGTTGCTGGCGGGGTTGGCGGCGTCCTGATGAATTGCCGGGGCTGCTTCGCAGCCCATTCGCGACACAAGGCCGTTCCTACAAGGAAATGCGATCTCCTGTAGAAGCGGCCTTGTGTCGCGATGGGCCGCAAAGCGGCCCCAGGGGCAATCACTCGATGAAGCTGACCACGCCACCTTCCAGCGACTTCACCCGGGCCAGCGATTCAACGCGGTAGCCCTGGCTGTCCAGCTCGGCACGGCCGCCCTGGAACGACTTCTCGATGACGATGCCCAGGCCGGCAACGGTGGCACCGGCCTGCTTGATGATCGAGATCAGCGCCTGCGACGCCTTGCCGTTGGCCAGGAAGTCGTCGATCACCAGCACGCGGTCGCTGCTGTTGAGGTGGCGCGGCGAGATGGCCACGGTGTTCTCGGTCTGCTTGGTGAAGGAGTACACCGAGGCAGTCAGCAGGTTCTCGGTCAGGGTCAGCGACTGGTGCTTGCGCGCGAAGATCACCGGTACGCCCAGCTTCAGGCCGGTCATCACCGCCGGGGCAATGCCCGATGCTTCGATGGTGACGATCTTGGTCACGCCGGCATCGGCGAACAGGCGGGCGAACTCGTCACCGATCAGCTGCATCAGCGCCGGGTCGATCTGGTGGTTGAGAAACGCGTCGACTTTGAGAACCTGATCGGAAAGCACGATGCCTTCTTCGCGAATCTTCTGATGCAGTGCTTCCACTGTGTATTCCTCGATGTAACAAAGGTGGCCGCTAAAAGCGGCAGAGTTAAAGAGTAATGGTTGATCAGCGTTTGAGCATTGCCCGGATATCGGCCAGGGCGTTGTTGCCGCGCGCGGCCTTCACCTCGACCGGTGCGTCGTCCAGGCCTTCCCAGGCCAGGTCGTCGGGCGGTAGTTCGTCGAGGAACCGGCTTGGCGTGCAATCGATGATCTCACCGTACTGCTTGCGCTTGGCGGCGAAGGTGAAAGCCAGGGTCTGGCGCGCGCGGGTGATGCCCACGTAGGCCAGGCGACGTTCCTCTTCGATGGTGTCGGCCTCGATGCTGGAGCGGTGGGGGAGGATTTCCTCCTCCATGCCCATGATGAACACGTAAGGGAATTCCAGGCCCTTGGAGGCGTGCAGGGTCATCATCTGCACACCTTCGGCGTTTTCTTCCTCTTCCTGCTGGCGCTCCAACATGTCGCGCAGCACCAGCTTGCCGATGGCGTCCTCGATGGTCATGTCACCCTCTTCGTCCTTCTCGAGGGTGTTCTTCAGCGCTTCGACCAGGAACCAGACGTTGCTGATGCGGAACTCCGCCGCCTTGTCGCTGGCGGTCTGCTGGCGGATCCAGTTCTCGTAGTCGATGTCGCGGATCATCTCGTGCAGCGCGGCAATCGGGTCTTCCAGGGCGACTTTGTGGCGCACACCGTCGAGCCAGTGCTTGAAGCGCTGCAGGCGCTCTGTGTAGCGGGCGTCCAGGTGCTCGCCCAGGCCCAGCTCCTCGCTGGCGGCGTACATCGAGATGCCGCGCTCGGTGGAATAGTTGCCGAGCTTTTCCAGGGTGGTCGAGCCGATTTCCCGGCGCGGCACGTTGATCACGCGCAGGTAGGCGTTGTCGTCATCCGGGTTCACCAGCAGGCGCAGGTAGGCCATGAGGTCCTTGACCTCCTGGCGGCCAAAGAAGCTGTTGCCGCCCGACAGGCGATACGGCACCTGATGGTGCTGCAGCTTCAGTTCGATCAGCTTGGCCTGGTAGTTGCCGCGGTAGAGGATGGCAAAGTCGCTGTACGGGCGGTTGGTGCGCAGGTGCAGGGTGAGGATTTCCATGGCCACGCGTTCGGCCTCGGCTTCCTCGTTCTTGCAGCGGATCACGCGGATCTCGTCGCCCACGCCCATCTCGCTCCACAGCTGCTTTTCGAAAGCGTGCGGGTTGTTGGCGATGAGCACGTTGGCGCAGCGCAGGATGCGGCTGGTGGAGCGGTAGTTCTGTTCGAGCATGACGATCTTCAGGGAGGGGTAGTCCTCCTTGAGCAGCATCAGGTTCTCGGGGCGCGCGCCACGCCAGGCGTAGATCGACTGGTCGTCATCGCCCACCACGGTGAACTGGTTGCGCATGCCAATCAGCATCTTCACCAGCAGGTACTGACTGGCGTTGGTGTCCTGGTATTCGTCCACCAGCAGGTAGCGCACGCGGTTCTGCCAGCGTTCGAGCACGTCGGGGTGCTCCTGGAACAGCTTGACCGGCAGCAGGATCAGGTCGTCGAAGTCCACCGCGTTGAACGCCTTGAGCGTGCGCTGGTAGTGGGTGTAGACGATGGCGGCGGTCTGTTCGCGCGGGTTGCGCGCTTTTTCCAGGGCTTCGGCGGGCAGGATCAGGTCGTTTTTCCAGGCACCGATCATGTTCTTGATCTCGTCGATGCCGTCGTCGCCGGAGTATTCCTTCTGCATGATGTCCGACAGCAGCGCCTTGATGTCGGATTCGTCGAAGATCGAGAAGCCCGGCTTGTAGCCCAGGCGCTCGTGCTCCTTGCGGATGATGTTCAGGCCAAGGTTGTGGAACGTGCACACCGTCAGGCCCCGGCCTTCCCCCGGACGCAGCAGGGTGGCGACCCGCTCCTTCATCTCGCGCGCGGCCTTGTTGGTGAAGGTCATCGCCACGATGTACTGGGCGCGGATGCCGCAGTTCTGGATGAGGTGGGCAATCTTGCGCGTGATCACGCTGGTCTTGCCCGAGCCAGCACCGGCGAGCACCAATAGAGGGCCGCCGACGTAGTCACGGGCTTCCTGTTGCCGGGGATTGAGTCGGGACATGCTAGAAACCGGGGGTCGCCAGAAAATAGCCGCGCATTCTAACAGGCATGGGCCACTTGTGGCGCGACCGTCTGACGTTTGAGTCAGACTTTTGTCAGGGCATAAGCATTAGCGAAACTAATGCTATTCACCGAAAAAATCGTAATTGCCGGTTTGACGACTTTCCCGCAGGATGCACGTCAAAATGCGACGGGAGGCACTGCGGGCAAAGGATATGTCTAATAGGTGAAAATCATTTTCATTTATGCAGTAGCATGCCCGACATCCACCGCTATACCTTTCGAGTCTTAAGGAGCCCGCTTGTCCACGCCTGTCGAACCTTTGCGTTTGCTGCTGTTGGCTGATGAGCCGGAATGGGCCGCCTTGTTACGCGAATGTCTGCTACCACTGGACGGTACCGCGGTATTGCTGACCGCACCGAACTGGGCGGCGGTCGATACCCTGTTCAGCCATGACCGCCAGGCCGTGGTGCTTGCCACGCCTGACTTGCAGCCCGCGCCAGGGCGCTGTGAGCTGCCGACCATCCTGTTGCTCGACCATGAGCCAGTCACTTCGCCAACGGGCGTCAGTGACTGGCTGGTACGCGACCAGCTCAATGTCGATGCCCTGCGCCGCTCGTTGCGTCATGTGCGCGAGCGCGGTGTGCTGGTGGCGACCTTGCAGCGCCTGGCCGAGCAGGACCCACTGACCGGCATCGCCAACCGCCAGGGCTTTCAGGCCCTGTTGACCACGCGCCTGGCCGAGAACGAAGGCCGCGGCGTGGCCCTCGGCCACCTGGACCTGGACAACTTCCGCCATGTCAACGATGCCCTTGGTCATCAGTGCGGCGACCGCCTGATCCTGCAGGTGGTGTCGCGCCTCAAGCAGCAGCTGGAGGCTGGTGACCAGCTGGCGCGCCTGGGCAGCGACGAGTTTGCCCTGCTGATCGACACACGTCGCGACGCCAACCGTGCCGAATGGATCGCCGAGCGTATCGTCGAGGCGTTGGCCGAACCCTACTGGATCGACGGCGAAAGCCTGTTGCTCGGCTGCAGCCTGGGCCTGGCCCATGCCCGTGCCCAGGGCGGGGCCGACCCGCTGATGTGGCATGCGCACATTGCCATGCGCCAGGCCAAGGGTAGCCAGGGCTGCACCTTCCATGTGTTCAACGAACGCATCAACCGCAATGCGCGCAGCCTGGCCGACCTGGAAAGCGAGCTGCGTCGGGCACTGCGCCGCGATGAACTGGAGTTGCACTACCAGCCGCGGCTGAACCTTGCCGATGGGCGCATCGTCGGCCTCGAGGCCCTGGTGCGCTGGCGGCATGCCGAGCGCGGCCTGCTGCCGCCCAGCGAGTTCGTGCCGCTGGCCGAACAGAGCGGGCTGATCGTGCCGCTGGGTTACTGGGTGATTTCCCGTGCCCTGCACGACATGCAGGCGTTGCGCGAGCAGGGGCTTGCGCCACTGCACATGGCGGTGAACCTGAGCTTCCGTCAGTTCCAGGACAGCCAGTTGCTGGCCACCCTGAGCCGGCTGATCATCGAGCATGGTGTGGATGCCCGCTGGCTGGAATTCGAACTGACCGAAACGGCGGTGATGCGCCGCAACGAGCTGGTGCGCCAGACCATGGATGCCTTGGGCCGCCTGGGTGTGCGCTTCTCGCTGGATGACTTTGGTACCGGCTTCTCGTCCTTTGTGCACTTGAACAGCCTGCCGATCACCTTGCTCAAGGTTGACCGCAGCTTCGTTGCCGAGATGGAGATGCGCGAAGAAAACCGCAAGCTGGTGCATGCCATGATCAACCTGGCGCACAACCTCAACCTGGAAGTGGTGGCCGAGGGCGTCGAGAGCCCGGAGCAGATGGCTTTGCTGCGCGGGTTTGGCTGTGACCAGGTGCAAGGGTTCCTGGTCAGCAAGCCGCTACCGGTCGGGGAGTTGATGGACTACCTGCTGCAGGCGTCTGACCGTCCGCTGGTAGCTGCCCTCTAGGGCCTCTTCGCGGCGGTTCGACGCCTCGAAAGGGCCCTTCAGTCAGGCCGATACCGCGGCCCCAACCCCGGCCTTGCCCAGCAACCGCTTCATCCGCCATTCGAAGCCGATGGTCAGCGCCACCGCCGCACAGGCCAGCCCAAGGGCCAGCCCCCACCACACCCCCACCGCCCCGCCACCCAGGGTAAAGGTAAACAGCCAGGCACTGGGAGCCCCCACCAGCCAGTAGCAGCACAGCCCGATGAGGAAGGTGGTCTTGGCGTCCTTCAGGCCACGGATCGAGCCCATGGCGATGGTCTGCATGCCATCGAACAGCTCGAACCATGCCGCCACCATCAGCAGTTGCACGGCCAGTTGATAGATCGCGGTGAAGCCGGGGTCGTCACGGTCGATGAACAGCCCCACCAACGCATCCGGCAGCAGCAGGAACAACGCTGCAAAGGCAAACATGATCATTGCCCCGAAGCTGATCCCCACCCGCCCAGCACTGCGCGCTGCCAGCAGGTTGCCGGCGCCGTAGTACAGGCCCACGCGCATGGTCACGGCATACGACAGCCCGGTCGGCACCATGAACGCGGTGGAAACGATCTGCAGGGCGATCTGGTGCGCCGCCAGTTGCGTGCTGCCCAGCACGCCCATGCACAGTGCGGCGAAGGCGAACAGCCCGACCTCCACCATGTAAGTACCGCCAATCGGCAGGCCCAACCGCCACAGTTCGCGCAGGGCTGGCAGCGAAGGGCGCGACAGCCCTTTGCGCAGCGGGTAGTCGGCATACGCCGAGTGCCAGCGGATGTACAACGCCAAGGCAATGGCCATGCCCATCGACACCACGGCAGTGACCAGGCCGATACCCATCAGGCCCAGCTTTGGCAGGCCGAACATGCCTTCGATCAGGGCGACGTTGAACAGGTAGTTGAGTACCGTGCCGACCAGGCTGATGACCATCACCGGTGTGGAGCGCCCTAATGCACTGGTGAAGCCGCGCAGGGCCATGAACGTCAGGTAGCCGGGCAGGGCCAGTGGCAGCAGGGTGAGGAACTCGGCTGCCGAGTCGACGTTCTCCGGCTGCTGGCCAAACAGCAACAGCACCGGTTTCAGGTTCCACAGCACCAGTGCCGCCAGCAGCGCCAGGCCCCAGGCCAGCCATAGGCCGTTCTGTGCCAGGCGGGTGGCGCCCTCGATGTCGTTGGCGCCCTTGCGGATCGCCACCAGGGTGCCGACTGCGGCGATCACACCCAGGCAGAAGATCGACACGAACGAATAGCTCGCCGCGCCCAGGCCACCACCGGCCAGGGCCTGCGGGCTGATGCGGGCCATCATCAGGGTGTCGGTTAGCACCATCAGCATATGCGCCAACTGCGAGGCGATCAGCGGCCCGGCCAGGCGCAGCAAAGCCTTGAGTTCTGTGGTGGGCGCGACATGCATGAGTATGGTCCTTGTGCCTGATCCTGTGAGCGATGGACGATTCTGAGGCTTCGGTCAACTTTGCACAAAAGGATAAAAGCGATGATTGGCATGAGTTGAACTCATGTATATATGACGCTGTGCATTCCATTCTCACCCCCGTATGACAGGTGCCCCATGTCCCGCCAGTTGCCTCCTCTGTATGCATTGCGCGCATTCGAAGCGGCTGCGCGGCTGAGCTCGTTCACCCGCGCCGGTGAAGAGCTGTCGATCACCCAGAGCGCAGTCAGCCGGCATATCCGCACCCTTGAAGAGCATTTCGCCTGCAAGCTGTTCGTGCGCAGTGGCCGCAGCCTGCAGTTGACCGAGGCGGCGCGGGTGCTGTTGCCTGGCGTGCGCGAAGGCTTCGCCGCGTTGGAGCGGGCCTGCGATACCTTGCGCGGGGAGGATGACATCCTGCGCATGAAAGCGCCGTCGACCCTGACCATGCGTTGGCTGCTGGCGCGGCTGAGCCACTTCCGACATCTGCAGCCGGGCAATGAGGTGCAACTGACCAGTGCCTGGATGGACGTCGACCATGTGGACTTCAACCAGGAGCCGTTCGATTGTGCGGTGCTGCTCAGTGACGGGGTGTTCCCGGCGGAGTGGGAAGTGCGCCGGTTGTTTTCCGAATTGTTGATCCCGGTGGGGGCGCCGGATCTGCTGAAGGAAGGGCCGTGGGACGAGCGGCGGCTGGCCGGTATCGAGCTGTTGCACCCGACCCCCGACAAGCGAGACTGGCGCGAATGGCTGGAGCGCATGGGGCTCAGCGACAAGGTGTCGCTCAAGGGCGGGCAGGTGTTCGATACCCTGGAGCTGGGCATGATTGCGGCGGCGCGGGGTTACGGCATCTCGATGGGCGACTTGTTGATGGTCGCCGAGGATGTGGCCCAGGGGCGCTTGAGCCTGCCTTGGCCGACGGCGGTGCCCAGTGGCATGGATTATTACCTGGTGTGGCCACGGACCCGGCCAGGTGGGGAGCGGTTGCGGCGCTTGAGTGTGTTTCTGCAGGAGGAAGCGGCAGCTGTTGATCTGCCAGCGGTGGATATCCTGCCTGCTCTTTGACTGCCTGTGCCGACCTCTTCGCGGGTAAAGCGCCAGCCTCAGGAACAATGATATCCCCTGTGGGAGCGGGTTACCCGCGAAAGGGCCGGTAAAGGCGTAGAGAAAACGTTTGCGAATACCCCGGTCCGACACTCAAGTATTCGAAAGCGACGCCGATCAACTGGCACCAGCGTCCCGGAAGAGGACGCGCTCTCCCGTCGATTTCAAGCGGGTGGTCAGCGTGATCAGGATGATCCCGGCCTCTTGCCAGGAGCTTCTTCATGTCTCAACCGCGTGCCCGGATTGCTTCCCAACTCGGTGTCGCCCTCGCCATCGTGTTGGCGCTGGTGATTTCCGGCAGTACCCTGTTCGCCCTGCGTGCGCTGGACGACGCCAACCTCGCCACCCGCCAGGCCCACCTGGCCAGCGAAGCGCGGTTGCTGGCCGATCAGCTCGATACCTTCCACGGTTCGCTCAAGGACAATACCCAGCGCCTGAGTGGCCTGTTCGAGCGTCGCTTCGCCTCGGGGCTGTCGCTGCACCCTGGCGAGACCGTACACGTTGCCGGCCTTGCCACACCAGCCCTGTATCTGGGCGATCGGCTGCTGAACAACGATTTCCAGGTGGTCGATGAATTCCAGCAGATGACCGCCGGCATCGCGACCCTGTTCGTGCGCAGCGGCGATGATTTCGTGCGCATCAGCACCAACCTGAAGAAGCAGGACGGTGCGCGCGCCATCGGCACCCAGCTCGATCGCCAGCATCCGGCCTACACCAAGCTGCTGGCCGGGCAGATGTACGTCGGCCGCGCGGTGCTGTTCGAGCGCAATTACATGACCCGCTACGTGCCGGTCAGCGACAGCAACGGCCGGGTCATCGCGGTGTTGTTCGTCGGCTTCGATTACACCGACGCGCAAAACGCCCAGTTCGCCAACCTCAAGCGCTTCCGCATCGGTGCAACAGGTTCGCTGGCCATTCGTGATGAGCAGGGCCAGTGGCTGGTACCCCCTGCCAATGCCGACCAGGACCTGTTCAGCGCCAGTGCACCGTTTGCCGAGGGCCCCTGGACCGTGGTTGCCAGCATGCCCAAGGCTGAAATCCGCGAAGTGACCTGGAGTGTCGGCCTGCGCCTGGCCATCGGCAGCCTGCTGGCGATGCTGCTGGCGGTGGCTGCCACCCTGTGGCTGCTGCGGCGCAAGCTGCGCCCGCTGGATGACTTGGTACGGCAAGCCGAGGCACTGGGTGCTGGCGACCTGAATGCGCGCCTGAGCGTGACCAGCCATGACGAGATCGGCCAGCTGGCGCGCAGCTTCAACCAGATGGGCGAGGCGCTGTCGACCATGGTCGAGCACATCCGCAGTGCTTCCGAACAGGTCAGTAGCCGTGCACGTTCGCTGTCCGGGTTGTCTACTGGTGCCTGTGAAGGCATGGATCAGCAGTCCGGCGAGATCACCAGCATGGCTGGTGCGGTGGAAGAGTTCAGTGCGACCTCGATGAACATCGCTGACAACATGGCCGGTACCGAGCGCATGGCCCGCGACAACGCTCAGCAGACCCGCATTGGCCGCAGTGCCATGGATGAAGCGTCGAGCTCGCTGCGGCAGATTGCCGAAGCGCTGGGTGGCACCGCCACTGTGATGGACAGCCTTGGCGCACGCTCGCAGGAGATTGGCGGCATCATCAGCGTGATCACCGCGATTGCCGAGCAAACCAACTTGCTGGCGCTGAATGCTGCCATCGAGGCTGCCCGTGCCGGTGAGCAGGGCCGTGGCTTTGCTGTGGTTGCCGATGAGGTGCGCGGGCTGGCCGCGCGCACGCGCCAGGCTACCGATGAGATTTCCGGGATGATCACCAGCATCCAGCAGCAGACCGGGCACGCCATCAATACCCTGGAGCAGGGCAACCAGCTGATGCAGGAAGGGCTGGCGCGCAACGACAAGGTTGCCGAAGCATTGGCGCGGATCGATGAGCAGAGCCGGACGGCGGGTGAGCAGTTTGCCGTGATCAGCACGGCGACCCAGGAGCAGAGCAGCACGGCCACTGTGCTCAGCCGCAACCTGCAGAGCATTGCCCAGGCCAACAGCGAGCAGCGTGATGTGGCCAATGAACTGGCATTTACCGCGCGGGAGCTGGAAGGCTTGGCGGCGCAGTTGCGTCAGGAAGTGGACCGCTTCCGCTGAAACCGCAGGGGGCCGCCTCGCGGCCCTTTCGCGACACAAGGCCGC